>NZ_JASCOS010000060.1:0-21911 GCF_029959705.1 Stenotrophomonas sp. PS02297
CCGCCGGGCGCTGCCCGGCGCTACAGAGCCACAGCCCCATCGCCTTGTAGAGCGGGGCAACGCCCCGCTGAAGCATCACCGGCCAAGCCCGCCGGGCGCTGCCCGGCGCTACAGAGCCACAGCCCCATCGCCTTGTAGAGCGGGGCAACGCCCCGCTGAAGCATCACCGGCCAAGCCCGCCGGGCGCTGCCCGGCGCTACAGAGCCACAGCCCCACCGCCTTGTAGAGCGGGGCAACGCCCCGCTGGGGCATCACCGGCCAAGCCCCGCCCGGCGCTACAGGGCGCCGCGTACCGGATGTGCGGGCTGCAGCCGCAACAGCAGGTCGCGCAACGGCGTGAACGCCGTCGCCAGGCCCACGGCCACGCCGAGGGTGTTGGCCAGCGCGTCGAACGGGTCGGCACTGCGGGTGGCGGTCAAGGCGCCCTGCGCGAATTCGATGCACACGCCCATCGCCACCAGCCCCAGGCCGACGGCCGGCAGCGCGCGGCCGCGGCGGAACAGCTGCACCGCACTGGCCGACAGCAGGAAGTAGGCGATGAAGTGCTCGGCCTTGTCGCCATTCTCCGGCAGCGGCGGCAATGGCGGCGGCGGGATCAGGCACACCACGATCACGCCCAGTACCGCCAGCGCCCACAGTCCGATCCAGAACGGCAGGTGGCGCAGTGGCTTGAACAGCGGGCGGCTCACAGGCGCCAGGTCAGGTCGCCCATCGCGAATGCCGCCGACAGGTCCACGTCGCGGCTGAAGCCCATCACCTGGAAGCGCTCGCCCATCTCGGTGGGCAGGGTCAGGCGCTTCAACTGTTCGCGCAGGCGCACGCGCCCGATTTCATCGGTATTCGCGTCCCCTGCCTCCAGCAGGCCGGTGATGCCATTGCAGAACAGGAAGCCGGCCTGGTGGCAGTAGCCGGCCAGGTCGAAGCCGGCGCCGGTGCCGGCCTCGGCCAGTGCGGTGAAGTCCACCGAAGCGGTGATGTCCTGCAGGCCAGGCCACAGATGGACATCGTTGTGCACGCGGTGGCGATAGAACGCGCGCAGGGTGCCGTCGCGACGGTCGTCCTGGTAGAACTCGGCGCGGGTGTAGCCGTAATCGACGAACAGCATCGCGCCGCGGCGCAGGCCGCCGGCCACCGCCTGGATCCAGTACGGCAGCTGCGGCAGCAGTTCGGAGCGGTAGCCATCGCTGAAAGGACGTTCCAGATAGCGCTCCACGTGCCGCACCGCCGCCGACAACAGCATGTCCGCCGGCTGCGCGCCGCGCACGAAGCGGCCCTGCCCGTCGAGTTCGACGGTTTCCTCGTAGATTTCCCCTTCGCTGGCGAGGAAGCGCGGCGTGGGCAGCGCGTCGATCACCTCGTTGGCGAACAGCACGCCATCCCATTCGTCATCGAACGGGCGGTCCAGCCATTCCACGCGGGCGAACAGCGCCGGGTCGAGCGCGCCCTGCAGGCGCTGGCGCTGGCGCTGGCGCAGGTCGGCGCTGGGCTCGAGGATGGCGTAGCGCGCCGGCAATGCGTCCAGCTCGGCAAGGCGCCCGAGCGCAGCCTCGGCGAACGCGCCGCTGCCGCCGCCCAGTTCCAGCACGCGCGCCTGCGGCCCGATCTCGCGCAGTACGGGCGCCAGCGCGTTGGCGGTGGCCGCGGCGAACAGCGTGCCCATTTCAGGTGCGGTGACGAAGTCGCCGGCGGCGCCGAACTTGCTGGCGCCGGCGCTGTAATACCCCCAGCCCGGCGCATACAGCACCAGTTCCATGAACCGCGAGAACGGCATCGCGCCGCCCTGGGCGAGGATCTCCGCGCGCAGGTGCGCGGCCAGCTGCTCGCTGTGGGCCAGCGCGTCGGATTCGGGCAGGGGCAGGTCGGAATGCATGGGACGGCGGTTTGCGGGGACAATGCACAGGATAGCCGAGCGAGGAAAACGCAGATGACGGATCCGCAACGGGTGGCCCTGGTGACTGGCAGCGCGCGCCGCATCGGTGCGGTCATCGCCCGCCACCTGCACGGCCATGGCTACCGGCTGGCCCTGCATGCGCACCAGTCGGGCGAGGAATTGCAGGCACTGGCCTTCGACCTGGAAAGCGAGCGCCCCGGCAGCGTGCTGGCGGTACAGGCCGACCTGCGCGACGCGCAGGCGCTGCCGGAGCTGGTCGAGGAGGTGGTGGCGCATTTCGGCCGGCTCGACGCGCTGGTCAACAATGCTTCCAATTTCTTCCCCACGCCGTTCGGGCAGGTGCAGGTGGAACAGTGGGACGAGCTGTTCGCGGTCAACGCACGCGCGCCGTTCTTCCTGGCCCAGGCCGCCGCCCCGCACCTGCGCCGGCAGCGCGGCGCCATCGTCAACCTGACCGACCTGCACGCGACCCAGCCGCTGCGCGATCACCCGGCCTATTCGGCGGCGAAGGCCGCGCTGGAGATGACCACCCGCTCGCTGGCGCTGGAACTGGCGCCGCACGTGCGGGTGAACGCCGTGGCACCCGGCGCGATCCTGTGGCCGGAACAGGGCAAGAGCGAGGCGGCCAAGCAGGCGCTGATGGAGCGCACGCCGATGGCGCGCACCGGCACGCCGCACGAGATCGCCGCGGCGGTGCGCTGGCTGCTCGACGACGCCGGCTACATCACCGGGCAGACGCTGCGGCTGGACGGTGGGCGCACGCTGACCTGAGCGTTGGCCGCCGGCGTCGTGCCGATGTCGCGCCGATGTCCGGCCGGGTTTTACCGGGAAGGCCCCAGCGGGGCTGTGCCCCGCTCTACCGGGAAATCGACTGCTGCGGCGTTGTAGCGCCGGGCAGCGCCCGGCTGGGCTTCACCGGAGTGGCTCCAGCGGGGCTCTGCCCCGCTCTACACGAAGGCGATCGCGCAGCCGCCTTGGCGGCGGGTCAGTCCGCCAGTTCGACGGTATCGAATGCGTCGCCGTGCTGCGGATGCACCTGCCACATCTGCCGCAGGCTCAGGCCGCGGACCGGGTCGATGAAATCCGGCGCGATGTCGGCCAGCGGCTTGAGCACGAAGGCGTGCTTCAGTTCGGGCCGCGGAATGCGCAGGTGGCCGGGGCCTTCCACCACCAGGTCGCCGTAGTACACGACGTCGATGTCCAGGGTACGGTCGCTGAAACGCGGCCCGCTGCGGTCGCGCCCGTGCGCGTCCTCGACCGCGTGCAGCCAGTCGTCCAGTTCCGCCAGCGGCAGGCCGGTATCCAGCATCACCGCGTTGTTGAGGAAATCCGGGCCATCGAAGCCCACCGCCGGCGTGCGGTAGGCCGGGGAAACGGCGATCCGGCCGAAGCGCTCGCGCAATACCCGTACCGCCGCCTGCAGATGGTGTTGCGGGCGCAGGTTGCTGCCCAGGCTCAGTAGCACGGTCGTCATCGGCTTCGGCTTGTCGCGGCGGCTCGCCGCGTCGGATTGGGGACGCACATGATAGGGCTTCGGGCCAGGAACCAGTGGAGAGAAACCAGCAACCAGGCAGGGCGGAAGCAGGAACGCGAGCTCGCGGCTGTTGCCTGCGCTGCTCGTTCGTGGCTTCCCTACGCGGGCTCCTGGCGTCTCACCCCGTGCCCAGCGCGTCGGCCACGGCGCGGAACACACGCTGCATTTCCAGCGGGCGCGGCAGCACGTGCACGCTGATCCCCGATGGCGCCAGGCCATCGGCAAACGCCTCGTCGCCGTTCTCCTCCAGCACGATGGCCGGACCGCGGTAACCCATGTCCTGCATCTCGGTCAGCAGCTGCCCGGCGGACAACAGCGGAATGCCGCTGTCCACCAGCACTACGTCCGGCATTCCCGCTTCCTGCAGGTGGCGCATCGCCGCGGCGCCATCGGCCGCCAGCCGCAGGCGGTAGCCCTGGCTGGCCAGCGCGTTGCCCAGCAGCGACAGGCGCGTGGCCTCGTCGTCCACCACCAGTATCCGCCGGCCCCGGCCGGCCGGCGTGGCCGGCATCGCACCGTCCTTGCGCTCTCCCGCCGCGGCATGCAGCGGCAGCAGCAGGTCGAAGCGCGTGCCCTCGCCCGGCCGGCTGGAAACCGCGATGCTTCCATCCAGGCTTTCCACGATGCGCTTGCACGACACCAGCCCCAGCCCGGTCCCGCCGGCCTTGGTGGTGAAGAACGGGCTGAACAGCCGTTTCACCGTCGCCTCGTCCATGCCGACGCCTTCATCCTGCACGCGGATGCGCAGGCGCTCGCCATCGGCGCCGGCAGCGCGCTCGGCCAGCAGGCTCAGGCGCCCGCCATCGGGCATGGCCTGGATCGCGTTCAACGCCAGGTTGAGCAGCACCTGCTGCAGTTCGGTGTAGTTGCCTTCCACCGCCATGCGGTCGTCGCGCACCTCCAGGTGCAGGTCGACGTTGCCCGGCAGGCTGCTCTTGAGCAGCATTCCCACCGCCTGGAACAGGCGCTGCAGGACGATGCGCTCGCTGGGCAGACGCGAGCCGCGCACGAAGGACAGCATCGACTCGACCATTTCGTGGCCGCGCCGCCCGCATTCGGCGATCACGTCGGCCAGCCGCACCACCTTGGGGTCGTCGCTGCGGTCGCGGATCAGGTCCGGCACGATCAGCAGCGGCTGCAGGATGTTGCGCAGGTCGTGGCTGAGGCCCGCGGCCAGCAGGGCCAGGCTTTCCAGCCGCTGCGCGCGCATCAGCTCGTCCTCGACCCGCAGCCGTTCCATCTCGCGCCGCGCCTCGCGGATGGCGCGCGCCACCGCCGAGGGCAGGCGCGCCGGCTGGTGCTTGATGATGTAGTCGTTGGCGCCCTCGTGCAGCGCCTGCACCGCGGTCTCCTCGCCCATCGTCCCGGAGACGAAGATGAAGGGCACCTGCGGGTGCAGTTCGCGCAGGATGCGCAACGCCTGGTAGCCGGAGAAGCCTGGCATGCTCAGGTCGGAAAGCACGATGTCCGGCGTCCACCGCGCCAGCAGCGCGCGCATCTCCGCCTCGCTGTCGACCCGTTCGAAGCTGCCTTCCAGCCCGGCCTCGAGCATCTGGTCGCACAGCAGTTCCGCGTCCTCGGCCGAGTCCTCGACCAGCAGGATGCGCAGCGGACCCAACGGTGTCCCTTTGTTGGGCATGGCGGCTTACTCCAGCTCCGGGGCCTGGTTGATGACCGCCCAGAAGGTGCCAAGCGTCTTGACCGCGTTGAAGAACTGGTCGACGTCCACCGGCTTGACCACGTAGGCGTTGACGCCCAGGTCCCAGCTGCGCGCCAGGTCGCTCTCTTCGCGCGAGGAGGACAGGATCACCACCGGCAGGCGCTTGAGCTCGTCTTCGGCGCGGATGCGCTGCAGCACTTCCAGCCCGTCCATGCGCGGCATCTTGATGTCCAGCAGCAGCACCGCCGGCAGGCCTTCTTCGCGGTTGGCGTAGACGCCGCGGCGCATCAGGAAATCCAGCGCTTCCACGCCGTCCTCCACGTGCACGATGGGATTGGCCAGGCGCGCGTCGCGCAGCGCGTCGATCGCCATTTCGGCGTCGGCGGGGCTGTCTTCGGCGATGAGGATGGTACGGAGCGGACTCATGCGGGTGGACCTCAGCTGTGCGCGTCGGGCGCAGGGGGTGGAAGGATGAAATGGAAGGTGGCGCCCTGGTCGACCTGGGCCTCGGCCCAGATGCGGCCGCCATGGCGGGTGAGCACGCGGCGCACGCTGGCCAGGCCGATGCCCGTGCCCGGATAGTCGCTGGCCTTGTGCAGCCGCTGGAACACGCCGAACAGCTTGCCGGCGTACTGCATGTCGAAGCCGGTGCCGTTGTCGCGCACGCTGAACTGCTGGCTGCCGTCGGGCAGCTGCTGCGCGGACACGTCGATGACGGCATGTTCGCGGCCGGCGGTGTACTTCACCGCGTTGCCGAGCAGGTTCAGCCACACCTGGCGCATCATGTTCTCGTCGGCCACCAGCACCGGCAGCGGGCCCACGTTCCAGTGGACGTCGCGCACCGCGGCGTCCGCGCCCGTCTCGGCGCGCAGGTTGGAATCCAGCAGCGCGCGGGTATCGGCGACCAGCGACTGCATGTCCACCGCCTGCAGGCGCATCGCGCCGCGGCCCAGGCGCGAATAGACCAGCAGGTCGTCGATCAGCGCGGCCATGCGCCGCGCCGAGTCGCCGATCACCTGCAGGTAGTGGCGCGATTTCTCGTCCGCGCCCTCGCCCAGGTGCCGCGCCAGCTTGTCGGAGAACCCGGCCACGTGGCGCAGCGGCGCGCGCAGGTCGTGCGAGACCGAATAGCTGAACGCCTCCAGCTCGCGGTTCACCTCGGCCATCTGTTCGACCTTGCCTTCCAGCTGCCGGTTCAGCTCCTCCACGCGCAGCTGCACGGCGCGCTGCAGGGTGACGTCGCTGACCGTCATCAGCACCACTTCGTCGTCGCTGTCGGGCAGCGGCATGCGCCGGGCATTGACCAGCATGATGCGCACCAGGCCGTCGACGCTGCGCTGTTCATGCTCGTAGTCCCACAGCTCGCGGCCGCGCAGCAGCACGTCGGCCAGGCGCTGGCGGACGATGTCGTCGGCCCAGGCACCGTCGCCGATGGACTGCAGCGGCTGACCGTTGGCGTCGTCATCCTCCACGCCATAGAGCTCGGCGAAGGCGGCGTTGTGCAGGACGATGCGCTGCTCGCCATCGAGCAGCACGATCGGCTCGCGCACGGTCTGCAGCACCGAACTGGCGCGGGCGCTGGCCTGCAGCATGCGTTGTTCCGCGCGCGTGCGGCGGCCGATCTGCCGCTTCAGCAGCCACAGCACCAGGCCCAGCAGCAGCAGCTGCGCCGCCAAAGTGCTCCAGGTCACGATCGTCGACAGGCGCTGCTGCTTGTGCGCGGCGGCGATGCGCCGGGCCAGCAGCTCGTCCTCGTGCTTCTGCAGCTCGATCGCGATCTCGCGCACCGGATAGCTGAACGTCATCTCCTCGATCAGCTCGCGCTGGCGCAGCGATTCCGGAGTGACCGCGATCTCCTTGGCCAGCGCCATGCGCCGCTCCAGCATGGAACTGACGCGCCCGATCCGCACCAGCTGCTCGGGACTGTCGCTGACCAGCCCGGACAGTTCATGGAGCGTGTCGGCGACATGGTCGGCGCGCCGCAGGCGTTGCCGCAGCGCGTCCGATTCCACGCCCTTGGACAGGGTCAGCGCGGCCGACTCCACGTCGCGGATGTCGGCCTGCAGGATGTACAGCCGCGCGCTCACCGCCTGGGTATGCGCCACCCAGTTGGCGGCATTGACGCTGTCGCGCGAAATCTGCAGCAGCAGCAGCGAAGGCACCACGACGATCAGCAGCGCGGCCAGTCCCAGGCCGGCGAAACGCCAGCGGTCCCAGCCCTCGTCGGTGAATCGATAGGCCATCCTCATTCCTTGCCTGGGGCCGGCCCGAAGACCGGGATGAACGTAAACAGGTTCCCGGCGACACATGGCCGTCCGCGTGCATCGCCGCGGGCGCGGTTCCCCCGGGTCCGGAGCCGGCCGGGTGCATGCGAACCGGCGCGCAAGCATTGCATGATTCGCCAGCGGAGTGAACGCGGAAGCACGGCTGCGGCCGTCACGGATGCGGCGCGATCGCGCCGGTCTGCAGCGCCTGCGCGTCCACGCCGCGCACGCCCTTGACCCGGCCCGCCAGTTCCACGACCTGGTCGTACGTGATCCGGCTGTCGACCGCCCCTTCCAGGGTGACGATGCCCTCCGTGGTGCTCACGCGCACGTCGGCGTTGCCGTCGCGCTGCAGCGGCACCAGCGCCGCGCGGATCCGCGTGGTGATCCACGCATCGCCCATCTGCCCCGGGACCGGCGCCTGCGGCGGCGCGAGCGGCTCCTGCGCCTGCAGCGGCGACGCGGCCGACAGGCCCCACAGCCATCCGCCGCAAAGCACCCATGATCGCGCGGCCTTCATCGCCCGGCTCCGGCGGCCGTCATTCGCCATCGTTGGCCGCCTTCACCGCATGTCCGCCGAAGCCGCTGCGCATCTGCGCCAGCATCCGGTCGGCGAAGGAATTGGATTCGCGCGAGCGCAGGCGCTCGAGCAGCGACAGCGTGATCACCGGTGCCGGCACATCCAGCTCGATCGCCTCGCTGACCGTCCAGCGGCCCTCGCCGGAATCCTGCACGTAGGGCGCGATGCCTTCCAGCTGCGGATTGCGCCGCAGCGCGTCGGCACCGAGGTCGAGCAGCCACGAGCGCACCACGCTGCCATGGCGCCATACCTCGGCCACCTGCGCCAGGTCCAGCGCGAACTCCTGCTTCTTCTGCATCAGCGCGAAGCCTTCGGCGTAGGCCTGCATCATTCCGTACTCGATGCCGTTGTGGACCATCTTGCAGAAATGCCCGGCACCGGTCGGCCCGACGTGCGCCCAGCCGCGATCCGCGGCAGGCGCCAGCGCCTCCAGCGCCGGCCGCAGCCGCGCCATCGCCTCCTCCTCGCCGCCCAGCATCAGGCAATAGCCTTCCTGCAGGCCCCAGACGCCGCCACTGGTTCCGCAGTCGATGAACGCCACCTGCGCCTGCCGGCAGCGCTGGGCGCGCCGCAGCGAATCGCGGTACCAGGAGTTGCCGCCGTCCACGACCAGGTCGCCGGGCGACAACAGCGGCAGCAGCTGTTCCAGCAGCGGATCGACCACGCCGGCCGGCACCATCAGCCACAGCGTGCGCGGTGCGGGCAACGCCTGCACCAGCGCTTCCAGCGTCGCCGCCGTGGCCACGCCGGTGGCGGCCAGCCGCTCGCGCGCTTCCTGCCCGGGGTCGAAGCCGGTCACGGCGATGCCGCCAAGGTGCAGGCGCTGCGCCATGTTGGCGCCCATGCGCCCCAGCCCGATCATGCCCAGTTCCATGTTCCACCTCGTTGGTCGATGTAAGCGGTTCGCGCCGCGCAGTCGCGCAGCTGCGCCTGCAGCCAGCGCCGGAACAGCGTGGTGTGCAGATTGTGCAGGGCCAGGTCGATGCTGTACGGCGTGCGCGGGTTGCGGTCGAGCAGGCGCGCGACGTGGTAGCCCAGCGGCCTGACGCCCTTGGGATGCACGTAGAGCATCATGCCGCGATAGACCGGGTCGGCGAGCAGCGCATCCATCTGCGCCAGCAGCGGCCGCTGCGCTTCGGGCAGGGCGTCGCGCAGCGCCGGATCGCGCTCGTGCAGCAGCCGCTCGAAGTAACGCCCGTGGTGGACCGGCATCTGCCGCGACAGTTCCCACAGGCGCCGGTTGAGAGCGTCGTAATGGGCGAGGCCGCCGTGCCGCGCCAGCGCCTCGGCGGCCTCCGCGCTCACGTCGACGATGACGAAGTTCTCGGCCTGGTTGTTGATGTCGTCCAGATGCCGCTTGTCGAATACATGCTCGATGAAACCGGGCACGCCCATGAAGGCCTGCCGTCCCAGGCGCGAGGTGCGCACCGCCTTGCCATCGGCGAAGAATTCGCCCGCGTTCGCGCCAAGCAGGATGCTGGGCGTGTCGTGCAGGGTGAGGAAGGTGCCGATCGACAGTTCGCCCGGCGCGAACTCCCGGTCGAAGCCGGCGTCGCCGTACAGCTCGCGCTGCGTCGCCAGCTGCGCGACCTGGCGGCCGACGCCGCACTCCGAACGCACCTGACCGCTGTAGAACGCTTCCAGCGCGGCGGCATTGGAGGCGACCGGCGCGTAACCGCGACCGAAACTGCGGAAGCGCTGCCAGCCCTGCACGCGCGCACCGCGCGGGCCGAAGCCGATCCAGCCCAGCTGCAACGCGGAGAAGCGGTAGCCACGGTTGTCCTGCAGGCGCGCGACGGCGCGGCGGGTCGCCTCGCCCAACTGGAACGCATAGGCGCACAGGGTCGCCGGATCATCGAGCAGGTCGCGATAGACGCGCTCGCGCTGGGCGTTGTCGTAGCTGCGTGGCAGCAGCGCACGCAGATCGCCCCGCTGCCGGGCAGCGTCCAGCGACGCGCGGCGGCAGGGTTCGCCGCCATGGATCACCGGCGCGGCAATCCCGGCGTCATGCAGCTGCCAGCCCAGCCGCTGCAACAAGGGCAGCATGCATGTCGCGCTGTCCGCCGCCGGTGCCGGCGGCGCAACGCCCAGCAGCGCCAACGCGCAACCCATCAGCCAGGCCGGGACACGGCAGGCGCGCGTCACCGCGCGGCATCTCCGGGCGCTGCCGCCGACGGGGCCAGGTACTGCCGCAGGCGCTCGAAGAAATTCCGGTAGAACACCGGGTCCTGCACCGTGCTGCTGGCCACCCGCACCAGCGAATCGTCATTGCTGCCGAACGGCAGCGACACCGAGCCCAGCGCGCCGACACCGACACTGGCCGAGGTCGGCGACTTCTTCAGCGCATAGCGGTCCTGCACCGCGCTGGCGAACACCTGCGCGCCGCTGTTGCCATGCGCCGCGCAGGAGACGCGCAGCACCAGCTGCTCGTGCAGTTCTTCCTTCGGCTGGAAATTCTTGTTGGCCTCGACGCTGTCCGCGCCGGCGCGGGTGATCGCATAGCCCTGCCCCAGCAGCGCGCGGCGTGCGGCCTCGCAGGCCTGTGCCGGGGTAGCGTCGACATCGCGCGTATAGGTGTCGCCGGAATCGAACGACTCGCGCACCAGGGGATTGTCGGCGGCGCGGCCGCCGCAGCCGGCCACGAGGGCGCAGGTCAGGGCCAGCGATACACGGTAAGCATGCCTGTACATGGCACCTCCACGATCGGCAAGGCAGACAGCATAACGCCGCCAACGTGGAGCCACGCTGACGGCGCCATGCCCTGCAGGAACGCCGTTTCACCGGCGCCCGGAACCCGTTCTCAATCAGCCCAGCGACCGGGACCGGTGGACTGCGGCAGCACCTGCGCCGACAGCGGGCGGTCCTTCTCCAGCAGGTTCACCGCGTCGGACAGGATCGAGGCCGATTCCTTGAGCAGCGGATCGGGGCGCTTCTCGGCGGCCTTCTCGCGCGCGGCATCCTTGACGATGTCGCGCTCGCTGCCGGTCAGGCCGTCGTCGTTGCCGTCGTCGGCCAGCGGGTCCAGCGGCAGGCCCAGTTCCTTGCGGATTTCCTGGCGTTGCTTGCGCTGCATGTCCTGCTTGTCGCGTTCGGCGCGGCGCTCTGCCTCATTGAGCGAGACGTACTTCTTCGCCGCTTCCGTACGGAACTGCTGCACGTCCTCCTCCCACCACTTGAACTCGCGGTCGCTCTGGATGCGCGCGGCATGCCGCGTTTCCAGCCGGGGCAGGATCGGCGCGAAATTGCCGTACTGGGTGTGCGGCACCGCGGCGATGCGGGTCCACGGCAGCGCGTTGTCGTAGGTGCTCTCGCCGAATTCGCTGGCATCCACGCTGGCCGGGAACGCCAGGTCGGGCACCACGCCCTTGTGCTGGGTGGACGAGCCGCTGACGCGGAAGAACTGGGCGATGGTCAGCTTGACCTGGCCGAAGCGTTCCTTCTCGCTGGCCGGCCAGCGGTCCAGCGGCACCACGTTCTGCACGGTGCCCTTGCCGAAGGTGGTCTCGCCGATCACCAGGCCGCGGCCATAGTCCTGGATGGCGCCGGCGAAGATCTCCGAGGCCGAGGCCGAGCCACGGTTGATCAGCACCGCCAGCGGGCCGTCCCAGGCCACCGCCGGATTGCGGTCGCTGTTGACGGTGACGCGGCCGCCGGATTCGCGCACCTGCACCACGGGACCCTGCTCGATGAACAGGCCGGTCAGTTCGATCGCCTCGTCCAGCGAACCGCCGCCGTTGTTGCGCAGGTCCAGCACCACGCCGTCGAGCTTGTCGGCCTTGAACCCGGCCAGCAGGCGCGACACGTCGCGGGTGGCCGAGGCGTAGTCGGCGGCGTTGCGGCGGCGGCCCTCGAAATCCTGGTAGAAGGTCGGCAGCTTGACGATGCCGATGCGGCGCTCGGGTTCGCCGCCGGCGCCCGGGATGGTCATGGTCTCGCCCTTGGCGGCCTGCTCGGCCAGGCGCACCTTCTGCCGGGTAAGGGTCACCATGCGGTGCTTGCCGTCCAGGCCTTCGGCGGCCGGGATGAATTCCAGCCGCACCTGGGTGTCCTTGGCGCCGCGGATCTTGGCCACCACGTCGTCGATGCGCCAGCCGATCACGTCCTCGACCTGGCCGGACCGGCCCTGGCCCACGCCGACGATGCGGTCGCCCGGCTTGAGCGTGCCGTCCACCGAGGCCGGGCCGCCGGCGATGATCTCGCGGATCACCACGACGTCGTCCTGGCGCTGCAGCTGCGCGCCGATGCCCTCCAGCGACAGCGACATGGCCTGGTTGAAGTTCTCCGCCGTGCGCGGGGTGAAGTAATCGGTATGCGGATCGACCGCACGGGTATAGGCGTTCATGAAGAACGAGAACACGTCCTCGCCCTTCACTTCGTTGACCGACTTGAGCAGGGTGGCGTAGCGCTTGTCCAGGGTCTTGCGGATGTCCGCCGCCGGCTTGCCGGCCAGCCGCAGCCGCAGCCAGTCGTTCTTCACCGACTTGCGCCACAGCTCGTCCAGTTCGGCGCCGGTCGCCCACGGCACGTCCTTGCGGTCGTAGTCGAAGCGCTCGCTGGTGGTGAAGTCCGGCTCCTGCTTCAGCAGGCGCCGCGCATAGGCCACGCGCTCGGCCACGCGCTGGCGGTAGACAGCGAACACCTGGAAAGCCGGGTCCAGCTCGCCGGTGCGGATCGCCGTCCCGGTCCGCTCGGCCAGCGGCGCGAAGCGGTCCACGTCCTCGCGGGTGAAGAACTGCTTGCCGCTGTCCAGCGACTCCAGGTAGCGCTTGAACACGTCCTGCGAGGTCGCCGCGTCCAGCGGGCGCGGGCGGTAGGCATAGCGGCTGTCGGACAGCAGTCCGTAGACGAGCTTGGAGGTGGTCGCCTGGTCGACCGTCGCGGTGGACGGCAGCGCGGTGGTGTCGGCGCGCGCCAGCAGCGCGGCCGGCGCGGTCAGCGCGAAAGCCAGCAGGAAAGCGGGAACTCGGTAGTTCATCAAAGTACTCGTGGCACCAGGCGATGGAGTGAGACTGCGGATGGCTTGGACAACGGGACAGTGCCGGAAGTTGCGGTACTTGTCATCCGCATGTCCTGCAGGCTAAAGCGGCGGCGGTAGCGGGATGTGAATGCCACCCAAGCGGCACCGTCGCCGATGGCGACCTGCCATCGGCCGGGATTTCCGCATCGCGGAATCCGGCGCTCCAGATATTCATGCAGATGCGGGCCGGGGCCTGCACTAGCCTGCCGCCTCTCGAGGAAAGCCCATCAGCCAGTAGGCGCGCCGAGGGCGCGTCGTGCGGGCGGTGCGAGATGCGACCGCGGCCGCCACGCGCCTCTCCGGCGTCCGCCAGAGGCCGCGAACCATAGGGCCGCAGCGCGCAGCGATGGGGTCGCCTCAACCGACCCCGGCGCCGGCGGCCTGCCGGTCGGCGTGGTAGGACGAGCGCACCATCGGGCCGGATGCCACGTGGTGGAAGCCCAGTTCGTAGCCGTAGTCCTCCAGCGCCTTGTATTCCTCCGGCGTCCAGTAGCGCAGCACCGGGTGGTGGTGCGGCGTGGGCTGCAGGTACTGGCCGATGGTGACCATTTCCACGTCGTGCGCGCGCAGGTCGCGCAGGGTGGCCTGTACCTGTTCCAGGGTCTCGCCGAGGCCGAGCATGATGCCGCTCTTGGTCGGGATCGCCGGGTGCTGCGCCTTGAACTTCTGCAGCAGGGTCAGCGACCACTGGTAGTCCGCGCCCGGGCGCACGTTGCGGTACAGGTCCGGCACGGTCTCGATGTTGTGGTTGAACACATCCGGTGGGCTGACCGCGAGGATTTCCAGCGCGCGCTCCATGCGGCCCTTGCCGCGGAAATCCGGGGTCAGGATCTCGATGCGGGTGCCGGGGCTGAACTCGCGGATGGCGCTGATGCAGTCGACGAAATGGCCGGCGCCGCCGTCGCGCAGGTCGTCGCGGTCGACGCTGGTGACCACCACGTACTTCAGGCCCATGTCCTTGACCGTCTGCGCCAGGTGCAGCGGTTCGGCGGCGTCCGGCGGCTTGGGCCGGCCGTGGGCGACGTCGCAGAACGAGCAGCGGCGGGTGCAGACCTCGCCCAGGATCATGAACGTCGCGGTGCCATGGCCGAAGCATTCATGGATGTTCGGGCAGCTGGCTTCCTCGCATACCGTCACCAGGCGGTTCTCGCGCAGCTTGGCCTTGAGCTGCTGCACCGCATTGCCGGAGGGAATGCGTACGCGGATCCACGACGGCTTGCGCAGCACCGGCGCGTCGGCGAACTGCACCGGCGAGCGGTTGATCTTGTCGCCACCGAGCTGTTTGGCGCCGGCCTGCAGCGGCGCGGACGGGGTGTCGCCCTGCAGGACCTGCAGGGGAATGGAGCGGCTGGTGGATTCGGTCATGGCGTTCCGGCGGCGTCAGGGCCGCATGGTCAGGTCGGGCAATCCGGGATCGTCGCGCAGGTCCAGGCCGAACTGCCGGGCCAGGTGGGACAGCAGCACCGGCTTGACCGCCTCGATGCCCGAAGGACCGCCCAAGTCTAGCACCGAGGTCACCTGCATCCCGGCATAACCGCAGGGATTGATGCGGTGGAACGGCTCCAGGTCGAGGCCGACGTTGAAGGCCAGCCCGTGGAAACTGCAGCCGCGGCGCACGCGGATGCCGAGCGCGGCGATCTTGGCGCCGCCGACATAGACGCCCGGCGCGCCCTCCAGGCGCTCGGCGACGATGTTCCACTCGTCCAGCGTGTCGATGATGGCCTGCTCGATGCGGCATACGTAGTCGCGCACGCCGATGCCGAGCCGGCGCAGTTCCAGCAGCGGGTAGACCACGATCTGGCCGGGGCCGTGATAGGTCACCTGGCCGCCGCGATCCACGTGCAGCACGGGGATGTCGCCCGGCGCCAGCACGTGCTCGTCCTTGCCGGCCTGGCCCAGGGTGAACACCGGATCGTGCTCGACCACCCACACTTCGTCGGTGGTGGCCTCGTCGCGGGCGTCGGTGAAGCGCTGCATCGCGTGCCAGACCGGCTCGTAGGCCTGGCGGCCGAGGTCGCGCAGCGTCGCCGGGCGGGCCTTGGCACGCACGGCGTCGGCAGGGCAGGCGCCTACAGCGTCCACTTCACTTCCGGATGGTTGCGCAGGGCTTCATGCGCAGCGTCGTACTGCTCGCGGCTGTCGGCCTTGAAGGCGATGCGCACGGACACGTACTTGCCGTTGGACGAATGCTTCCAGCTGATGCGCTCGTTGAGCACATCCACGCCAGCCTGCAGCAGCAGCCGCGGCAGCTCGTTTTCCAGCCCGATATTGGCCGCGCCCATGGCGCTCAACTCGAAGGTGCCGGGGAACTGGAAGCCGTGTTCGGGGTTGTCGGACTTGATTTCCATGCCCGCCATTATCGGGGCGGGAGCCGTCAAACCCAAGGTCCGGAACGGCAGAAGGGCCGCTGCGGGCGGCCCTTCCACGGAAAGCTGCGTTGCCGGCGCCGGATCCGTGCCGGCCAACCCGGCCGGCACCTGCACCTGGCGTACCGGCCATGGCC
Organism: Stenotrophomonas sp. PS02297; assembly: GCF_029959705.1. Classification (NCBI taxonomy): domain Bacteria; kingdom Pseudomonadati; phylum Pseudomonadota; class Gammaproteobacteria; order Lysobacterales; family Lysobacteraceae; genus Stenotrophomonas; species Stenotrophomonas sp. PS02297. The sequence goes on from NZ_JASCOS010000060.1 coordinate 15,450, forward strand.
GGCACGACGCTCTTACTTGGACAGTTCCAGCAGGGTGGAGGACACCCAGCCCTTGTTGCCCAGTTCGTCCTCGACCTCCCACATCACGCCCTCCTTGTTGCCGGTCGGGTACAGCATCATGCCCGGGTCCAGCGAACGCACCGGCGCACCGGTGCCCTTGGCGTTGGCCAGCAGGCGACCGGCACGGGTCACCGTCACCGCCTGCTGGGCATTGGCCGCCGAGGCGTTCTCCGGCAGGCCGCCGAGCTGGGCGACGATGTCGGTATAAGCCTGCAGGTAGGCCATGGTGATGACCTGGCCGATCTCGGTATTGGCATAGCCGCCCACGCCGGCGGCGCCGAAGCCGCTGCCGCCGAACAGGCCGCCGCTGGCGCCGAAACCGACGTCGCTCTTGCGCGCCGAGCCTTCGGAGATCGCGACCTGCTCGGAGGAGCGCACGTCGGTCACAGTCAGCACCACGTCCGCGGTCTTGCTGCGGAAGTTCAGGCCACCGACGATCGCGCCGGCCTTGCCGCCGATCAGGCCGCCCAGCAGGCCGCCGATGGCGTTGCCGCCGGCATTGCTGTTCTGCGAGACCAGGTCCGGGATCATCACGTAGTCGGCGGCCTTGATCTGGCCCTTGCCGACGTTGGAACGGCCGCGCAGGTCGCCGCTGGCGGCCAGTTCACGCTCGAACTGCCCGGCGGCCATGCCGGCACCGCGGTCCACCAGGGTAAAGCAGCGCGAGCGGTTGACGAACACCTTGATCAGCCGCGACGGCGCCGGCAGCTGCTGGCCGGTCCACCAGTTGGTGGCATCTTCCGGCTCGATGACCGAGATGGTGCCGATCGGACGCTGGCACACCGGGATCTGGGCGGTAGCCTGCTTGCGCTGTTCCTGCGCCTGGGTACCGGTGTTCTTGAACGAGGCCTGCGCCGGCTGGCTGGAAAGGACCGCGGCAACGCCGACGGTCAGCGCGGCCGCGATCAACGGCGAAAAGACAGTACGCATAGGTTGTGTATTCCCCATTAACCTGCGCCGCTCGGGGGCGCGTTCCTTTGGTCTGAAAACCCGGCGACAGGGTCCTGGTCCTTGCAGGCAGCCAGTCTGGCAAGCGCGGAGTGGTCGGCGGCGATGCTACCGCAGGGCCATGACGGTTTCCAACCCGCGCCCGTCACGGTTTCCGGCGCGGCCCGCGATGCTGCAACGATGTGATCCGCCGGCCTGCGCTGCGCCGGCGCAGGCCCCGCCGTTAAGCTGCGCGCACCCCCACGACCCGGATCCGAGTGGATGGACATCCGCCCCTGGCTGCCCCTGGCGCTGGCACTGACGCTCACCGGCACCCCCGCGCAGGCCGCGGCCAGGCAGCCGGACACCTGCAGCGGCAGCGCACTGCGCGACCATCCGCCCGCGGTCAATTTCCGCGTGGACAACGACCTGTTCGGCGGCCATCACCAGGACCAGGGCTATACCAATGGCGCGATGCTGACCTTCGTCTCGCCCAACCTGGTCGACTACACCGACGACCCCTGCCTGCCGGCGCCGGCGCGCTGGATCAACCGCCACCTGGAACGGCTGCAGCCGGGCGGATTCGACCAGCAGAACATGATCTTCAGCGTCGGCCAGGGCTTGTTCACGCCGACCGACAGCACCCGTGCCGACCTGGTCGAGGACGACCGCCCCTACGCTGGCGTGCTGCTGGCCAACTTCGGCTACAACGCGCGCATCGGCGACCGCCTGCGCACCACCCAGCTGGCGGTGGGGATGGTCGGCCCGTCCGCGCAGGGAAAGCAGGTGCAGGACGCCGTGCACAGCGTGCTGCACGACGAGAAGTTCAGGGGCTGGAAGAACCAGCTGCACGACGAGCCGGTATTCCGCCTGTTGCAGGAACGCATGCGGCGCTGGCCGGCGAACAATGCGGCAGGCTGGGGCTGGGACGCCATCAGCCACTGGGGCGGAGCGGTCGGCAATCTGGCGACCTACGCAAATGGCGGCGGCGAAGTCCGCTTCGGCTGGCAGCTGCCGGACGACTTCGGCAGCTCGCCGATGCGCCCGGCCGGCGAGAACACCGCGCCGACCCGCGGCGCCCGTCTCCCAGGCTGGTCCGGACACCTGTTCGCGACCAGCGACGCACGCTGGGTGCTGCGCGACATCACCCTGGACGGCAATACCTTCCGCCGCGGCCACAGCGTGGACAAGCGAGCGCTCGTCGGCGACATCGGCTACGGCGTGGCGCTGATGCGCGGCAAGTGGAAATTCGCGCTGGCCCGCTACCACCGCAGCCGCGAGTTCGAGGGACAGAAGGAGCGGCCGGTGTTCGGCAGCTTCACCATCAGCCGCACGCTGTGACCGGCGAGGCCCGTCGCGACTTTCTCGGCGCCGTCGCGGTTACCGGACGGCGGCCGGCACTGCCATGAAAAAAGCCGGCTTGCGCCGGCTTTTTTCATCTATCGGGTCAGGACTTCCACCACATCATGAAGGCGTCCCACAGGCGCTTGAAGAAGCCGCCCTCCTCCACTGCCTGCACCGCCACCAGCGGCGCCTCGGCAATGATCTTGCCGTCCAGCGCCACCTTGACCGTGCCGATCTGCTGGCCGGCGGCGATCGGTGCGATGAGCTGCTTGGGCACGTCCATGCTGGGCTTGAGATCGGCATAGCGGCCGCGCGGCACGCTGACCAGCATCGGCTGCGCCACGCCCAGCTGCACCTCGCTGGCGGCACCCTTCCACACATGCTGCGTGGTCACGGCTTTGCCGACCTCATAGAGACGGTGCGTCTCGAAGAAACGGAAGCCCCAGTTCAACAGCGCCAGGCTGTCGTTGGCGCGCTGCTTCTCCGAGGCCCCACCCATCAGCACCGCGATCAGGCGCTGGTCGCCGCGCTGGGCCGAACTCAGCAGGCAGTACCCGGCCGCCGACGTATGGCCGGTCTTGATGCCGTCCACGCTCGGGTCCCGCCACAGCAGCAGGTTGCGGTTGGGCTGGGTGATGTTGCCTACGGTGAATTCCTTGATCTTGTTGTAAGCATAGGTTTCCGGGTAATCGCGCACGAATGCCCGGCCCAGCAGCGCCAGGTCGTAGGCGCTGGACTGGTGGCCGTCGGCGGTCAGGCCGTGCGCGTTGACGAAGTGCGAGTCCTTCATGCCGATCCTGGCGGCATAGCTGTTCATCAGCTCGGCGAACACTTCCTGGCTGCCGGCGGCGTGCTCGGCCAGGGCGATGGCGGCATCGTTGCCCGACTGGATCGCCATGCCCTTTTCCATGTCTTCCAGGCGCGCGGTCTGGTTGACCGGGAACCCGCTGTAGCTGCCGTCGGTACCGGCGCCGCCCTCGCGCCAGGCGCGCTCGCTCATCATCACCTGGTCGTCGGGCTTGATCTTGCCGTTCTTGGTCTCGGCGGCCAGCACGTAGGAAGTCATCACCTTGGTGATGCTGGCCGGCGGCAGCGGCATGTGGATGTTCTCGCCGGCCAGCACCTGTCCGGAGGCGTAGTCCATCAACACCCACGCGCTGGACGTGGACGGCGCCGGCGCCGGCGGGATCGCCACCTGGGCGGGCGCGGCGGCGGCGGCCGGCGTGGGGGTCGGTGCCGGGGTGGGCGTCTGGGCGGAGGCCAGGCCGATGGCGAAAGTCGTGGCCATGGCGGCGGCAAAGCGGAATTTCATCGGAAAACGGTTCCTGTCGGGACAAGGAATGGAAAACTGGCGGTCATTGTAGGGCGTGGAAGCGCCATCGCAGCGGCATCAGCATCGCCGGCGCGTACCCGCCTGCATCGCGCTCAATCGCGGACGATCTGCGGCCTGCCGAATCCAAGACCGGCGATGCGGCCGGCAAGTTCCGCCGCCTTGGCCACGTCGTCGGCGGGCACGCGCAGGCGCCACAGGGTGCGTCCGCCGCTGACGACATCGCTGAGCGTGGCGCCGGCGATGCCGGCCGCGCTCAGCTGCCCCAGTGCGCGCGAGGCGTTGTCGCGGCTGGAGAAGCTGGCGACCTGCAGCAGGATGGCGCCCAGCGCGCGCGCCGCGGCGTCGGCTGCCGGGGGTGCCGTCGCCGATGCGTCGCTCCCGGCCTGTGTCGACGGGGCCATGCCGGTGGAGGCCGGCAAGGCCTGCACGGCCACCGCCTGCGGCGCCGGACCGGCGGCACTTACCTCGGCCGGGCGCGGCGCCGACGCCGCGACAGGCGTGGCCGGCAGTTTCTCGACCAGCTGGTCCATGCGGCTGGGTGGCGGCGCGGCGGCGATGGCGGTGGTCACCGCCGCAGTCGCCGCGCGTCCGCGCGCCGGGCGGCGCGCTTCGTTCGAGGCCAGCAGGTTGTCGCTGCCCGGCGCCAGTCCACGCACCTCGACCCGGCCGGTGCCGCGCTGGGTGATGCCCAAGCGCACCGCGGCGGCATAGCTCAGGTCGATCACGCGGCCATCGTGGAACGGGCCGCGGTCGTTGACCCGCACGATCACCGATTCGCCGTTGTCCAGGTTGGTGACGCGGGCGAAGCTGGGCAGCGGCAGCGTCTTGTGCGCGGCGGTGAACTGGTACATGTCGTAGACCTCGCGGTTGGAGGTCAGGCGGCCATGGAACTTGGCGCCGTAATAGGAGGCGGTGCCCTGCTCGACGTATTCGTCGACCCGGTCCATCACCCGGTATTCCTTGCCCAGCACCATGTACGGCGACTTGTTGCCGATGGCCGAGCGCGGTTCGTTGCTGACCACAGGTTCGGGGATGCAGTCCACGTCAGGCACATGGTCGGGCGTGGTGTCCTTGACCCCTGGCCGGTACAGGCCGCCGGCGCTGTAGTTGCCACGCGTGGTGGGATCTTCCTGCGCCTTGGCGTAGGGCGATCCTTCGGGACAATGCGACGGGCGCCCGCCACGGCCCTGCACCACGCTGCCGGCCGGCTGACCGTGGCCATGGCCGGCGGACTTCGACCGGGACGGCGCGCTGCTGCAGGCGGCCAGCCCGAGCACGATCAACGCAGGGACCAGCCACTTGATGTTCATGCCGGCGGCAGCTCCCGTCCGGCGATGGCCTGGGACAGCTGGAACACGGCCATCGCGTACATCTTGGAAAGGTTGTAGCGGGTGATCGCGTAGTAGTTCTGGAAGCCCAGCCAGTACTGCTTGCCGTCGCTGCCCTCCAGCGTGATCGGCGTGGCGGTGGCGCCGGCCGCGCGCACCGGCACGACCGGGTGGTAACCACGCGCGGCCAGTGCATCGATGCTGAGGTCCGGCGTCCAGTCGACGGGATTGAGTTCCTCGCGGCCGGCATCGAGCGTGGCCGGCACCGCGACCGTGCCGCCGCGCACCCAGCCGCCCTTCTTCACGAAGTAATTGGCGATGGAGGCGAACACGTCGTCAAAGCTGTTGAACAGGTCGCGGCGGCCGTCGCCGTCGCCATCCACGGCGTAATCCAGGTAGCTGGACGGCATGAACTGGCCCATGCCCATCGCCCCGGCATAGCTGCCCTTGAGCGCGGTGATGTCCAGCTTCTCCAGCGCGGCCAGTTCGAACAGCTTGGCCAGTTCATCGCGGAAGAACAGCTCGCGGCGCACCTCGCGCTCGAGCTTTTCCGGATCGCCGCTGCGCGGGTATTTGAACGCCAGCGTGTACAGCGCGTCGAGCACGCGGTGGTTGCCGGCGTTGGCGCCATAGCTGGTCTCCACGCCGATGATCGCCACGATCACCTCGGCCGGCACGCCGGTACGGTCCTGCACGCGCTGCAGTTCGGCGCGGTGCGCGGCCAGGAACTTGCGGCCGCCGTCGATGCGCGCCTGGCTGATGAACATCGGCCGGTATTCGTTCCACGGCTTGACCCGCTCGGCCGGGCGCGACATGGCGGCGATGATCGGTTCGCGGATCTGCGCCTGCGCCAGCATCGATTCGATATAGGCCGGGTCCAGCCGGTAGCGGGCAGCGGTGTCGCGCACGAAGTTGGCGCGCGCGGTCTCGAACCGCACCGGGGTCAGGTCCACCGGCGGCAGGCCGGGCTTGCGTTCCGGCGCGGCTTCGGCCGGCGCAGCGCCCGTGCCGATCGGTTTTTCCGCCGCTTGCGGAGCGGGAGCAGGGGCCTGTGGCTGGGTCGCGCAGGCGACCATGCCCAGGGTGAGACAGCAGACCAGGACGCGTCGAATCATCGGCCGAGGTTAACAGGTCATGGATGAATTTCCATCAATAACACCATGAATCGCAACGGGATTGAAGCGCCAGAACCGGCCTCGCCCGGCGGCGCCACACGTCGCTGCGGCAACCGGAAAACTGAATGCGCAAATTATAGGAAAGCCCCTTGGCCCGATGTCGGGCAATGCCTGCAGGTGTGGAGAAGAATCCGACACCACCTGCACGGAGACAGAGGCCATCGAAGGCCGCGACGCATCGCACGGTCCGGCAGGCAAGCGGCGGCCGCTATCGCGGCGCTGCGAAACGGGGCGGCTCCATGAAAAATCTGGGCACCGGCCGTACCCCCCATCCCCCGTGGGTACGACCGGTGCC
>NZ_JASCOS010000061.1:0-21732 GCF_029959705.1 Stenotrophomonas sp. PS02297
AACCCCCGGGGGGGGGGCGGGCCCGGGGGGGCGCCGGGGGGGGGCCCCCGGCCCGAGCCGTCGCGCCGCGGCGGCTCAGCCGCCGCAACCGCCGCAGCATTCCGAAGGCACGCGCTCCAGCTGCGCGGCGGAAATCGACAGGCCGCCGCGGCCCAGCGCCGGCAGCAGGCTGTGTTCGTCCAGCAGAGTCGAGATGCGCAGCACCCGGCTGAGCGGCTCGATGTCCAGCAGGACGGAAGGATCGGCGTCCTGCAGTGCGTCTTCCAGCACCTGCAGGTCCGGCGCGGTGCCGGACAGGGAAATCCTGAATTGCGTCATCGACATACTCCCGGGGCGAAGCACGCGACCGGTGGCCCGCCCCATGGCCGTCCCGGCGGCGGGCACCGTGCCCGCCCACCGGATACTGCGTGCCCGCGCCGCTGTCCGCCCTGACCGGGGTCAAGCCGCGGCGCGACAACCGCCGGCGATGTTCACTGCTGCGGAATGAGCGCGTCGTCCAGCGCGCTGGCGCGCTGCCATGCAGGGCGCGCGCGCAGGCGTGCGCCGTACCCGGCGAACGCCGGGCGCTCGGGCAGGGTCCTGAACATCATGCCCCACAGCACCTGGCTGCCCAGGTAGACGTCGGCCGCGCTGAAACGCTCGCCCAGCAGCCACGGCGCGGCGCCGGCGACGGCCTGCTCCAGCGTGTCGACCATCTGCTCGAAACTGCCGTAGCCCACCATGCCCGCCTTCTCCGGTGGCGCCAGCAGGCCGAACGCCTTGGCGCTGGCTGCGGCCTCGACCGGACCGGCGGCGAAGAACAGCCAGCGGAAATAGCTGCCGCGCAGCGGATCGTCCAGCGCCGGCGCAAGCCCGGCCTGCGGGAATGCATCGGCCAGATAGCTGCAGATGGCCGCGGCCTCGGTGACCGCCACGCCGCGATGGACGATGGCCGGCACCTTGCCCATCGGGTTGATGGCCAGGTACGCCGGCGACTTCATGCTCTCGCCATAGCCCAGTACCTCGGTGCGGTACGGCTGGCCGGTTTCCTCCAGCATCCAGCGCACGATGCGGCCGCGCGACTGCGGGTGGGTGTAGAAGACGATCTCGTCCGCCGTGCTGCCCATGCGCCTGTCTCCAGGAAAGGAGCCGGCAGTCTAGCAACGCGGGCGATGCCGCATCAGTAGGCGAACTCGCCGAACACCGGGTCCACGCTGCCGCCCCAGGCGCCGTGGAACAGGTCGAGCTTGCGCTCGGCGGCGGTCCTGCCGGAGTCGACGATCTCCTGCAGCACGTCGAGGAAGCGGGTCTCGTCCTGGCCGTCATGGTTGAGCGCGGCGCGGCGGCGCAGGCCTTCGCGCGAGATCTCCAGCGCGCGCCGCGCCAGGTCGCGCACGCTGCCGCCACGGAACGGCAGGTTCATCGCGTGCCTGGGCACGCCGTCGCGCAGCGCGTGGCGCTCGGCCAGGCTGAAATCCTTGACCAGGTCCCAGGCCGCGTCCAGCGCCGCATCGTCGTACAGCAGGCCCACCCAGAACGCCGGCAGCGCGCAGATGCGGCTCCATGGGCCGCTGTCGGCGCCGCGCATTTCCAGGTATTTCTTCAGCCGCACTTCCGGGAAGGCGGTGGTCATGTGGTCGGACCAGTCGCGCAGCGTCGGCAGCGCGCCCGGCAGCACGTCCAGCTCGCCGCGCATGAACCTGCGGAACGACTTGCCGCTGGCATCGTGATAGATGCCGTCGCGGTAGGAAAAGTACATCGGCACGTCGAGCAGGTAGTCGACATAGCGCTCATAGCCGAAGCCGTCCTCGAACACGAAATCGAGCATGCCGGTGCGGTCGGCGTCGGTATCGGTCCAGATGTGCGAGCGGTAGCTGAGGTAACCGTTCGGCTGCCCTTCCGTGAACGGCGAATCGGCGAACAGCGCGGTGGCGATCGGCTGCAGCGCCAGCGATACGCGGAACTTCTTCACCATGTCCGCTTCGCTGGCGTAATCGAGGTTGACCTGTACCGTGCAGGTACGGGTCATCATGTCCAGGCCGAGCGAACCGACCTTGGGCATGTAGCTCTTCATGATCTGGTAGCGCCCCTTGGGCATCCACGGCATGTCCGCGCGCGTCCACTTCGGCTGGAAGCCCATGCCGAGGAAACCGAGCTGCAGTTCGCCGGCCACCTGCGCCACTTCGTTGAGGTGGGTGCCGGTTTCCACGCAGGTCTGGTGGATGCTTTCCAGCGCGGCGCCGGACAGCTCCAGCTGGCCGGCCGGCTCCAGCGTCACCGAGGCGCCGTCGCGCAGCAGGGCGATGGTGTTTCCGTTTTCCTGCACCGGCTCCCAGCCGAAACGGGTCAGCCCGGTCAGCAGCGCCTCGATGCCCCGCTCACCTTCGAACGCCGGCGGGCGCAGGTCGTCCAGACGGAATCCGAACTTCTCGTGCTCGGTGCCGATGCGCCACTGCGCGCGCGGCTTCTCGCCTGAGGCGATCGCCTCCACCAGCTGCGAGCGGTCGGTAATGGGCGTATCGGCGACGTGGCTGGGGCTCGACAAGGGCTGGCTCGCAGTGTTCTGGCTGGTCGGAAAATGGGGGCCTGCCCCCGGCATCACAAGAACCGACCCGCGGTCCGTCGCGCTCGTCCCTGCGCCCCGTCCAGGGCCGGCAATGCGCGTATCTCCATACGCTGCGCTTGCTCGGCTCCGCCACGGGCCACCGGCCCTCGCCCGCGATGGATCGCGAACCGCTTCCGAGCGCGCACTATATCGCGGCGCTTATTGCCGGCATGTCGCGGTGACGGTTTTCAGCATCCCACCGGCGGCGACTTGACCCTCGTTCGCAGCCGCAGCTGCGAGTCATTCCAGCCGCGGCGGGCGCGCCGCCCTACACTGGCCGGCATGAAACGATCCCCGCACAAGGAAGTCCATCGTTCCGAGCGCGTCGGCTGGCTGCGCGCGGCCGTGCTCGGCGCCAACGATGGCATCGTCTCCGTCGCAGGACTGGTGGTCGGCATCGCCGCGAGCGGCGCGCCGGCATCGACCGTATTGGCCACAGGGGTGGCCGGCACGGTCGCTGGCGCCATGTCGATGGCCGCGGGCGAATACGTGTCCGTGCAGTCGCAGGCCGATACCGAGCATGCCGATCTGGCGCTCGAACGCCGCGAACTGCACGAAGACCCGCATACCGAGCTGGAGGAACTGGCCGGCATCTACCGGCGGCGAGGGTTGTCGCCCGAGCTGGCGCACCAGGTAGCCGTGCAGCTCACCGCCCACGATGCGCTCGCCGCGCATGCGCGCGACGAACTGGGCATCACCGAGGAACTGCGCGCACGGCCATTGCAGGCGGCCGTGGCTTCGGCGGGCGCCTTCATCGCCGGCGCGACCCTGCCAGTGCTGACCGCACTGCTCGCCCCGCATGCGCACGTGGCGCAGATCACCACCGTTTCCACCCTGATCGGGCTGTGCATCACCGGCGCGATGGCCGCCCATGCCGGCGGCGCGCCGCGCCTGCGTGGCGCGCTGCGGGTGATGTTCTGGGGCGCGCTGGCGATGGCGGCGGCGGCGGCCATCGGCACCCTGTTCGATACCCACCTCGCCGGCTGAAGGCGCGCCGGCCGACTGCCGACGCACTGCGAGCTGGATGCGCCATCGGTCGCGGCCACAGGACTGTCGCCGGCCGTAGCCGCCCGCCGGCAGGATCCGGCCAGCGGAGCTGGGCTTACCGCAATCGCCTTGCCCGCTGTCGCGCAACGCCGTGGCGCCCCGCAACACCTGCGACATTTCGTCGCAGGCGATGCCGCGTCCGACGGCATCGCCACGCCGGAGCGCCCGGCCAGACGCGTCGGCCTGGGTGCCGTGCGGGGTTCCCGCCACTGACGCCCCGGTGCCAAAGGCCGAAGCACATATCGCCCCCAGGGCAGGAGCAGACCGACCGGTCCAGCGTCCCGTCCGCATTCCTCTCCCTCATGCGGGAGCGCGGCGGCTTACGCCCGGGTACCGTCCGCCGGCGGATTCAGCCCCAACCAGCCGCCGATGACCGCGCGGGCCTCGTCCACGCCCTGCTTCGACTCGCCGGAGAAGGTCTGCACGCTCACCGAGTCGCCGAACGCATCGGCCAGCTCCTTGCGCACCTTCTGCAGGGTCTGCGCCTGCTGCCCGCGGCCGAGCTTGTCGGCCTTGGTCAGCAGCGCGTGCGCCGGCAGGCCGCGCTGCACCGCGTAGGTCAGCATCTGCCGGTCGTAGTCCTTGAGCGGATGGCGGATGTCCATCACCACCACCAGCCCCTTGAGCGCGTCGCGGGTGCGGAAATAGTTGTCGATGAAGGCCTGCCAGTGCGCCTGCAGTTCGTACGGCACCTTGGCGTAGCCATAGCCGGGCAGGTCGACGAGGTGGGCATCCGGAGTGACCTGGAAGAACACCAGTTGCTGGGTGCGGCCCGGGGTCTTGGAGACGCGGGCCAGCGCGTTCTGGCGGGTCAGCGCGTTGAGCGCGCTGGACTTGCCGGCGTTGGAGCGACCGGCGAACGCCACTTCGGCGCCCTCGTCCGGCGGCAATTGCCGGGCATTGTGGGCGGAAAGCAGGTAGCGGGCGCGTTCTAGGAGCTGTGACATGGGCATAGGATCGCACGGAGCGGCCTCCCCTGCCGCTCCGTGCGTTGACCCTGCCATGAAACGGCATGGATAATCCGGTCGATGCCGCGCGGACCCGCCCGGCCCGTTCCACACGGAGCTTCTGCATGCGCCACGCTCGTGTCTTAGCCGTTTCCGCCCTTGCCATTCCGCTGATTGCCGTCGTCGCTTTCGCGCAGAGTTCGGTCACGCCCGTGCCCGACAACGCGCCGGTGCAGACCGCGCCGCTGGAAATCGACCTCAGCAAGACCCTGCCCGGCGACGCCGAAGCCGGCGAAGGCAAGGCGCAGACCTGCGCCGCCTGCCACGGCGCCGACGGCAATTCCGCCGTGGAGATGTATCCGCGGCTGGCCGGCCAGAGCGAGCGCTACATCGCCCGCCAGCTGGCGCTGATCGCCGGCGGCCAGCGCACCGAGGGCGCGGTCGCCGCCATGCTGCCGTTCGTGCAGGGCATGACCGCGCAGGACATGCGCGACATCGGCGCCTTCTTCGCCCGCCAGAAGGCCGGCGCCGGCGTCGCCGACGACATGGCCATCGCCGACGGTCCGTACGCCGGCATGAAGTTCTACGAGATCGGCCAGAAGCTGTACCGCAGCGGCGACGCCAGCCGCGAGATCCCGGCCTGCATGGCCTGCCACGGCCCGAGCGGCGCCGGCAACCCCGGCCCGGCCTACCCGCACATCGGCGGCCAGCACGCCGGCTACGTCGCCCAGCGCCTGCAGCACTACCAGGCCGGCCAGACCCACGAGACCGATCCGTCGCAGTTCCGGATCATGGCCCAGGTGGCGGGCAAGCTGACCGAGCAGGAAATCCAGGCGCTGTCCAGCTATGTGCAGGGCCTGCATGCACGGGCCGACGACGTGGCCGTGGCCTCGGCGCCCTCGCAGCCCTGATGGTGCCGGTCGCCACGGCGACGAAGGACCTTGTTCCCGGATACGCCGACCCCTGCGGTCGGCGTCTCTTTTTCGGTTGGAGACCCCCGATGCGACATTTCCCGCGACTGTTCCTCCTGCTGCTGGCCCTGCTGCCGCTGACGGCCTGCGCCGCCGACAGCGCCGCGCCGGTGGAAGGCCAGGACTATGAGGCGATCGCCGAGCCCGGCCCGTTCGCGCCGCTGGCGGGGAAGATCGAGGTGGTCGAGGTGTTCGGCTATCCCTGCATCCACTGCGCCCATTTCGAGCCGCTGCTGGAAGCCTGGGCGGCCAGGCTGCCGGCCGACGTGCGCTTCACCGCGGTGCCGGCCGCCTTCGGCGGCCATTGGGACGCCTACGCGCGCGCCTTCTATGCCGCCGAGCAGACCGGCGTGCTCAAGCGCAGCCACGCCGACGTGTTCAAGGCCCTGCACGAGCAGCGCAGCCTGCCGATGCAGAACGTATCGCCGCAGGAACTGGCGACCTTCTACGCCGCCTACGGGGTGCAGCCGCAGCGCTACATCGATGCGCTGCGCAGCGACCAGGTCGAGGAAAAGGTGAAGGCCGCGCGCGCCTTCGCCATGCGTGTCAAGGTTCCGGGCACGCCGGCGCTGATCGTCAACGGCAAGTATCTGGTCAAGGGCCGCAACTTCGAGGACCAGCTGCGCATCGCCAGTGCCCTGGTGGAACGCGAGCGCGCCGCCACCCGGCGTCGCTGAATCCGTTCCGGAGCGTTCCGCGAACCGGTTCAGCCGCTGCCGCACATAATGTCATCATGCGCCCCGCGGTCGCCGCCGGCGGCCTGACGACCCGACGAATCCCCGCTGGAGATCCACCGATGAAGATCCGCTTCGTACTGGCCCTGACGGCCCTGCTTCCGCTCATGGTCGCCTGCAAGGCGCAGGACGGCTCCACCGACGCCGTGGCGCCGGCCGCCGCCGGGCAGCCGGCTGCGGCGACGGAAGCCGCTCCCGCACCGGCCGCCGCCGAGGGCGAAAACGCCGCCGCGCCGCAGACCCCGGCTGGCGATGAAGCCGCCGCCGAACCGGCCGCCGCCAACACGCCGGTACCGGCGCAGGCCCGCCTGGTCGGCCCTGAGCCGGTCGCCGGCACCGACTATGTCGTCATCGAGGGCGGCCAGCCGATCCAGCCGGCGACCGGCAAGATCGAAGTGGCCGAGGTCTTCGGCTACGTCTGCCCGGCCTGCGCCCGCTTCCAGCCGCTGATCGGGCCGTGGAAGGCCGGCCTGCCGTCGGACGTCAACTTCGTCTACGTGCCGGCCATGTTCGGCAGCATGTGGGACGACTACGGCCGCGCCTTCTATGCCGCCGAGGCGCTGGGCGTGCAGGAGAAGACCCACGACGCGCTGTACTCGGCCATCCACATCGAACATACGCTCAAGGGCGAACTGGGCCGCGACTCGGTCGAGGACATCGCCAACTTCTACGGCAAGTACGGCGTCAACCCGAAGACCTTCGCCGACACCATGGGCAGCTTCTCGGTGGTGGCGAAGACCAACCGCGCCAAGCAGTTCGCCCAGCGCAGCAAGATCGGCGGCACGCCGTCGCTGATCGTCGCCGGCAAGTACCTGGTCAAGGGCAAGGGCTACGAGGACATGCTGCGCATCGCCGACCACCTGATCGCACGCGAACGCGCCGCCAACGCCAAGTAAGGTATGAAGGGCCTCGTCGACGCGAGGCCCTTGTTCCATCGCCGTGAAATCCCCCACCCACACCCTGCGCTTGCTCACGGCCAACATCCAGGCCGGCTCCAGCACGCGCCGCTACAGCGATTACGTGACCCGCAGCTGGTCGCACGCGCTGCCGTCGGGCAGCAAGCGCTCCAGCCTGGACGCCATCGCCAGGCTGGCCAGCGGCCGCGATATCGTCGGCCTGCAGGAGGCCGACCCCGGCAGCCTGCGCTCGGGCTTCACCAACCAGACCCACTACCTGGCCCAGCGCGCCGGCTTCAACTACTGGAGCCACCAGCCGAACCGGCGCATGGGCGGCGTCGCCTCCAGCGCCAACGGCCTGCTCAGCCGGCTGGAACCGGTGGAAGTCCAGGATCACGCCCTGCCCGGCCGCATCGGCGGCCGCGGCGTGCTGCTGGCCCGCTTCGGCGACGGCCGCGAAGGCCTGGCGGTGGCCGTGGCCCACCTGTCGCTGGGCGTGGGTTCGCGCCTGGCGCAGCTGGACTTCATCGGCGACCTGCTGTCGGACTATCCCAACGCGGTGCTGATGGGCGATTTCAACTGCAAGGCCGAACGCCCGGAAATGCAGGTGCTCTACCGCAAGACGCGGCTGCAGCCCCCCGGCTGCCTGGTGCCGACTTTCCCAAGCTGGCGCCCGGAACGGGCCATCGACCACATCCTGATCAGCGACAGCCTGCGCACGCTCGAGACCGGCGCGGTCGCCGCCGCCCATTCGGACCATCTGGCGGTGGAAATGCAGGTCGAGGTCCCGGGCGACAGCCTGCGGTAGCGTCAGCGGCAGATCCTTCGGTAGAGCCGGGCAACGCCCGGCTGAAGCTTGCCCGGGAAAGCATCCAGCAAGGCCTGGCCTCGCCCTACGGGTTCACGTCACCACGGCGGCCGCCGCCGGCGGCGGGCGGCGCGCGGTCGCCGCGCTGCCCACCGACGCCAGCACGGTGCAGCCGATCGCGAGCCATTGCAGCCCGCTCAACTGTTCGTGCAGCAGCAGCAGGGCCCACAACGCGGCCACCGCCGGCTCCATGCTGATCAGGATGCCGAAGGTCTCCTTGGGCAGGCGCTTGAGCGCCATCATCTCCAGCGACATCGGGATCGCGCTGGAGACCACCGCCACCAGCAGGCCGGCCAGCAGGATCGACGGCTGCAGCAGCGCCACGCCGGCATGGGCGACCCCCACCGGCACCACCACCAGCGACGCGGCCACCAGTCCCAGCGACACCGTATGCCCGGCATGCAGGTGCCCGGCGCGCTTGCCGAACACGATGTACAGCGCCCAGCAGGCCGCCGCGCCGAGCGCATACAGCACCCCGGTCATGTCCAGCGCCGGACCACCGCTCAACGGCAGCAACAGCAGCAGCCCGGCCACCGCGCAGCCGACCCAGACGAAATCGACCGGGCGCCGCGAGGACAGCATGGCCACGGTCAGCGGCCCGGTGAACTCGATGGCCACCGCGATGCCG
The DNA here is from genome assembly GCF_029959705.1 of Stenotrophomonas sp. PS02297. NCBI lineage: Bacteria > Pseudomonadati > Pseudomonadota > Gammaproteobacteria > Lysobacterales > Lysobacteraceae > Stenotrophomonas > Stenotrophomonas sp. PS02297. Next base: position 8,676 of record NZ_JASCOS010000061.1, read on the forward strand.
AACGGGATCGTGCGCAGCGCCATGTAGAACAGCAGGTTCATCAGGCCCAGCGTCAGGCCATAACGCAGGATCGTCGCGCCATCGGCGCGGCTGGTGTGCCAGCGCCACGGCCGCCACAGCGCCAGCAGGAAAAGCGCGGAAAAACCCACGCGCAGCGCGCTGGTGCCCTGCGCGCCGATCAACGGGAAAAGATGTTTGGCATAGGAAGTGCCGATGGCCAGCGACGTCACCGAGCCGAGCACCGCCAACACCGGCCACAGCGGCGCGAATCGGGAGGTCTGCATGCGCATAGTGTAGGGCGCCACGCCGTCGCGTAGCGCCTTTGTCGCGGCTTCCGGACAGCCCATGGCGCCGCTGCCCAGCCCCGATGGGCGTAGCGGGCCACCCGCGGCTGCGGGCGACCCGCGGCGGCGGCATTACTGCACGAAGGCGATGCGCTCCATGTGCGCGTTGTTGGCTGCCGCCAGCACCTTGGCCATGGTGTCGTACGCGGCGTCCGGGCTGGTGGCGATGCGCAGCTCCGGCAGGTTGCCGGCATGCAGCCGTGCCTGTTCCTGCAGGCGCGCCTGCAGCGCGGCGACCGGCAGCGCCTGTCCATTCCAGCTGAGCTGGTTGGCGGCATCCACCCGCAGCTCGATCGGCGGCGGCGGCTCGACGCGCGGCACCACGGTGGTCGTGCGTTGCGGCAGATCCACCGGGATCGGCCACGACACCAGCGGCGCGGTGACGATGAAGATGATCAGCAGCACCAGCATCACATCCACCAGCGGCGTGACATTGATGTCGGCGATCGGCCCGGAACTTCCTGCTGCACTGAATGCCATGGTCCGCTCCTTCGGCGGGGCGGCGCGCCCCATCGCCGACACTACGCCGCGGCCTGACCTTGCCAGCGGGCAGGCCCGCCGATGTTCAGCCGCGGTTTCGGAAAGTGCCGGGGATGTCCGATGCGTTCATGCGCCGGCCGGCATCGCCGCGACGATGTTGACGGGGGCCCGGCTATGCTTTGCCGATGAAACGGAATACCTGCCTGCTGCCTTTCGCCGCGTCCCTGTTGCTGGCCTGTACCGGCACCGGCGCGCAGACCCTCGACGCCCAGCGCCCGGCCATGCGCATGGCCATCGACAACGCCGAGCGCGGCCAGTTCGACGCCGCCGCGAGCGCCAGCCTGCGCAGCCATCCGCTGTACGGCTGGCTCGAATACAGCGCCCTGCGCCGCGGCATCGATACGGTGGACACGCCGCAGGCGCTGGATTTCCTCAAGCGCTACCAGGGCCAGGCCGTGGCCGACGCGTTCCGCGCGGTCTGGCTGCCCGCGCTGGCGCGCCGCCAGGACTGGCCGGCCCTGCTCGCCAACTGGCAGCCCAGCAACGACCCGGGCCTGCAGTGCGCCGAACTCAACGCACGCCTGGCCACCGGCAAGGCCGATGCGAAATGGACCGGCGATGCGCAGGCGTTGTGGCGCGGCAGCGGCAAGTCCCTGCCCGATGCCTGCGACCCGGTGTTCGCCGCCCTCGCCGACCGTGGCGGGCTGACGCCGGCGCTGCGCTGGGAACGCATCGATGCGGCCGCCGATGCGCAGCAGCCGGGCGTGATGCGCGCGGCGGCGCGCGGCCTGCCCGCCGCCGAGCTGGCGCAGGCCAACGCCTACGCCGCCTTCGTCGACAAACCCGACGCGCGCGCACTGGACTGGCCGAAGACCGAACGCAGCCGCCGCATCGCCACCGACGGGCTGGAGAAACAGGCCCGGACCGATCCCGACGCCACCGAACGCCAGCTGCCGCAGTACGCGCAGGCGCTGGGCCTGAGCGATGCGCAGCAGGCCCAGGTGCGCTACCAGATCGCGTTGTGGACGGTGGCCTCCTACCTGCCCGATTCGGCGCGGCGGCTGGCGGCGGTGCCAGCGTCGGCCTATGACGAACGCCTGCACGAATGGCGCGCGCGCGAGGCGATGGCGCGCGGCGACTGGCCTTCGGCATTGGCCGCGATCCGCGCGATGCCCGCCGCCCAGCGCGGCGATTCGCGCTGGCGCTGGTTCGAGGCGCGGCTGCTGGAGAAGACCGGCAAGGCGGCCGAGGCCATGCCGCTCTACCGCGCCGTCGCCGGCGAACCGACCTTCCATGGCTTCCTCGCCGCCGACAAGCTGCAGCAGCCCTATGCGCTCTGCCCCTGGGACCCGGGCGACAGCGCGCAGGCGCGCGCGGCGGTGGCGCGCGATCCGGCGCTGGTGCGGGCGCTGGAGCTGTTCCGCATCGACCGCGCCGCCTGGGCCGCGCGCGAATGGGCCGACGCGCTGTCGCGGTTCGACGACACCCAGCGCCGCCTGGCGGTCGAAGTGGCCGGCGAAGGCGGCTGGTTCGACCGCGCGGTGTTCGGCCTGAAGGGGGCGCAGGAAATGCGCCTGTACGCACTGCGCTTCCCGCTGTACCACGACGACACCATCCGCCGCGAAGCCGCGCGCAACGCCCTGGACCCTGCCTGGATCGCCGCCGAGATCCGCGCCGAAAGCACCTTCAACCCGAACGCACGCTCGCCCGCCAACGCCATGGGCCTGATGCAGGTATTGCCCGCCACCGGCGCCGGCGTCGCCAAGCGCATCGGCCTGAGCGGCTATGGCGGCGCGGCCAGCCTGTACGACCCGGACACCAACATCGCCATCGGCAGCGCCTACCTGCGGCAGTTGCTGGACAAGTACGACGGCCTGCCCTACGTGACCATCGCCGCCTACAACGCCGGGCCCACGCCGACCGCGCGCTGGCAGTCGCAGCGCCCGGGCTTCGATCCGGATTTCTGGATCGAGACCATCAGCTACAAGGAGACCCGCGAGTACGTCGCCCGCGTACTCGCCTTCAGCGTGATCTACGACTGGCGCCTCAACGGCAAGGCGGTGCCGCTGGGCGACCGCATCGCCGGCCGCGTCGGACCGCCATCGCGCGGCTTCGCCTGCGCAGCACCGTAGGCACGCGCAGCGGCAACGCACCGCGCGGCATCCGGCACGGCCGGGAGGCCGTGCGTGGTTTTGCCATCGCGGCGTTTCCACGCATGATGTCGCGCATGAAGATCTATCTCGTTGGCGGCGCGGTCCGCGATTCCCTGCTGGGGCTGGAAGCGGGCGACCGCGACTGGGTGGTGGTCGGCGCCACCCAGCAGGAAATGGAAGCGCAGGGGTTCAAGGCCGTGGGGCGCGACTTCCCGGTATTCCTGCATCCGCGTACCGGCGAGGAACACGCACTGGCGCGCACCGAGCGCAAGAGCGGGCGCGGCTACCGCGGCTTCGTGGTCGACGCCGATCCTTCGGTGACGCTGGAACAGGACCTGCAGCGCCGCGATTTCACCCTCAACGCCATCGCCCGCGACGAGGAAAGCGGCGAACTGGTCGATCCATGGGGCGGCATGCGCGACATCCAGGCGCGCGTGCTGCGCCACGTCGGCCCGGCCTTCGTCGAAGACCCGTTGCGGGTGCTGCGCGCGGCGCGGTTCATGGCGCGCTTCGCGTCGCTGGGCTTCACCCTCGCCCCGGAAACCGCCGACCTGATGCGGCGGATCGCCGCCAGCGGCGAACTGGAGGCGCTGGTGCCCGAACGCATCTGGCAGGAACTGCGCAAGGCGCTGCGCTCGCCGCGGCCTTCGGCGTTCCTGCGCACCCTGCACGACACCGGCGCGCTGGCGTCGATCCTGCCGGAGGTGGAGGCGCTGTACGGCGTGCCGCAGCGCGCCGAATTCCACCCGGAAGTGGATACCGGCGTGCACCAGGAGATGGTCAGCGACATGGCCGCGCGGCTGGCGCCGGGCGACGACCTGGTCGGCTTCGCCGCGCTCACCCATGACCTGGGCAAGGCGCTCACCCCGGCCGACCAGCTGCCACGCCACGTCATGCACGAACAGCGCGGCCTGAAGCCGCTGGCGGCGCTGTGCGAACGCCTGAAGATGCCCGCCGACCACCGCCAGCTGGCCGAGGCGGTGTGCCGCGAACACCTCAACGTGCACCGCATCGACGAACTGCGCGATGCCACCGTGCTGGAACTCATCCAGCGCTGCGATGGCTTCCGCCGCCCCGAACGCATCGCGCAGATGGCGCTGGCCTGCGAATGCGACAAGCGCGGCCGGCTCGGCTTCGAGGACAGCGACTATCCGCAGCGCGCCACGCTGCAGCGCCTGCATGCCGCGGCGCTGGCGATCAACGCGCGCGATCTCGCCGCCGCGGGCCTGAGCGGCCCGGCGGTGGGCGAGGCGGTGAAGAAGGCACGGATCGAAGCGATCGGCGCGGCACGCCGGGCATAGGAAAAGCCGGGTCAGGGTGCCCTTTCCCACGGGAGCCGCGCACCCGGCCCCGCTTTTTCCGTCGGTTTCCCGCTACAGGCCGGTTGCGCCAGCAGCCACTCCTGCGCCCGCCGCGTCGCTTCGGCGCGCTGCGCCGCGGTGACATCGGGAACGATGCGGCTGCCGTCGCCGATGCCGTTGCGGTCCTTCATCACCGTACCGGTCAGCAGCAGGGTGCTGCCATCGACCAGCGTCACCAGCGAATTTCCCGTGGAATAGCCCATGGTCGGCGTGCCGAAACTGCGGCTGCGCGGGCGTCCGCGCAGCGCCAGCACGATGGCCTCGCCGGAACTGGCGGTGCGCCCGGACTGGAGCACCGCGACCGGCGCGTCCGGCCTGCGCAGGCGGCGGGTCGCATCGTCCGCCGCCAGCAGCGGCATATCGCCCACCCACACCGCGCCCTCCCGGTAACGCCAGGGCTGCAGCGCGGCACCGTCGAAAAAATGCCCGACCACATCCGGCCCATCGGCGTCGCCACGCAGCAACGGACCGACGCCCAGCAGCATCGGCCACATATTGCCGCCGGTGTTGTCGCCCAGGTCCACGATCCAGCCGCAGCGGCTGCCGTCGTCCTGGCGCCAGAGGAAGTCCTGCAGGCGTTGCGCCTCCTGCCGCTCGGCGGCCCGCTGCCGATCGCGCGGGAGACCGGGGTCGGACAGGTAGGGAGCAACGCTGATCAGACCGAGCCGGGCGTCGATCGGGTGAGCCTGCGGTCCTTCGGTGGCAGCGGCAGCCGGCGCCATGCCCGACCCCGCTGCCCGCTTCTGGTATCCCTCGCGCACCTCTCCGGCCGACATCCACCTGCCATGGCCGGCTGTCGCGCGGTTGATGGCATCGGACAGCAGCCTGCGCTGCCGGTCCGGATCGTCGCTGGCGGCAAGATCGCGGCGCAGCGCCGCCCAGTCGACCCGGTCGCGATACAGCGCCTTGTGCTCCAGAAGGCCCAGCATCTGTTCCCGCGCCGGCAACGACGGCACCGGGGTCGCCGCGGCCGGCAGGGCCAGCATCGCCGCCAGCGTGACCCACGCCATCACACCGTTCTGCTTCCTGCGCATCGTGGTTTCCATCCCATGGATCGGATCGGTGCAGGATAGGACCAATCCCTTGCCCTGCCTGCGCTTCTAGATCTTCAGATAGATCCGCCGCCGGTCCAGCCACCACACCGGCAGCCACCAGACCGCGACGAAAGCGACGGCCATCGCCAGCGAAGCGGCTTCGGCGCCGGCCAGCGGGGTGATCCAGCGGTCGAACACGTTGGCGTACAGCCAGCCCCAGCTGCCGGTACCGAGCATCGCCAGCACCATCACCCCGGAACCGGCGTAGGCGGTGATCGCGTTGGCGCCGAAGCGCCGGCCCAGCGGCGGCCACTGCACGCGGTCGATGAGCAGGTGCGCCAGCCAAAGCGCCGCCAGCGCCCAGCCCGCCGTCCACAGCACGTAGGACGGCGTCCACAGGTTCTTGTTGAGCGGTTGCCACATGGCCCACAGCGCGCCCAGCGCCAACAGCACGGCGGCGGCCAGCAGCAGGCGCGCGGGGCGACCGCTGCGCAGCAGCGCGCCGGCACGCAGGCCGATCAGGGTCGAGGCCAGCGCGCCCAGTGTGGAAAGCAGTCCTTCGGGATCGTGCCCCAGCCCGGTGGCGGCGTCGTACTTGTAGGCCATGTCGCCGAACAGGACGGTGTCCACGCGACTGGGCAGGTTGTGCCAGGGCTCCAGCGTACCGCCGGCCGCCAGCAGCGCCGCGTATCCGCCCAGCAACAGCAGCAGGCAGGCACGCTGCGCGTTCGCGCGCAGCCAGATCGCCATCGTGCCGACGACGGCGAAGCACACGCCGATGCGCTGCAGCACGCCCAGCGGCCGGTAATGCGCCAGGTCCAGCCACCACCACGCCAGCAGGTGCAGCAGCATGCCCAGGCCGACGATGCGCAGCGCACGCACCAGCACGGTGCGGGTCAAGGCGGCGCGGTCGGCGCCGTGTTCGACGCGCGGCACCACGCCGAGTCCGATCGATACACCGACGATCACCAGGAAGAACGGGAACACCAGGTCGGTGGGCGTGCAGCCGTTCCATTCCGCATGTTCCAGTGGCGCGTACACATGGCTCCACGTGCCCGGGTTGTTGACCAGCAACATGGCCGCAACGGTGATGCCGCGCAGGGCATCGACGGATGCGTAGCGGGCTGGCGTGGTGCGAACGGATTGGGAATCTGTCATTGGCATTGCCCCGCGCGATGGAGTCGGAACTGCGTTGTTGCTGTTGCTGCTGTTGTTGTTGCTCTGAAGCTTTTGACTTTCCGGGTTCCCTTCCGCAGCGACGGAGCCGACGGACAAGACCCCGCAAGGGGCGACGTGCATGGATGCACGTCGTTTTTCGACGAGACAAGGATGTCTCGTCGAAAAATCCCGGCGGCGGAGTGGACCCGGCGCGCACAGCGCGTCGGGCGCGGAGGCAGGGGGTGCTTTCTTTTGGTTACTTTTCTTTGCACAAGCAAAGAAAAGTGACTCGCTCCTGCGAAGCAGGAGTGAAAGCTCTCGCCTTTAGCTGTTTTCCCCAGAGGAAAAACAAGCAAGCTCCGCGCGACTCAAACTACGCAGGGTTTAGCTCTCCTCACTATGGAGGAGGGACCATGTCCCGAACTCGTTCCGACTGATGGAAAGCAACAGCTCACTCCCGCTGCCCCGCAATCCACGTAGCCTGCACCTGCAGCGCTTCATCCAGCAACACGAAATCGGCCTGGTAACCGGGCGCGATATGGCCATACCGGTCATCCACGCGCAGGAACCGCGCGGGATAGGTCGACGCCATCCGCGCCGCCTCGGCCAACGGCAGCCCCAGCAGGCTGACCGTATTGCGCACGGCGGTGGCCATGTCCAGCGCCGAGCCGGCCAGCGAACCGGCGGCGTTGCGCACCACGCCATCGACGGCGGTGATGACCTCGCCATACAGCTCGAACGAGGGATCGTCCGCACCGACCATCGGCATCGCGTCGGTCACCAGCAGCACCTTGCCGCGCGGCTTGGCCGCCAGCGCCACCCGCAGGCTGGCCGGATGCACGTGCACGCCATCGACGATCACCCCGCACCAGCTGTGCGGATCCTCGAGCGCGGCGCCGACCACGCCAGGCTCGCGCCCCTGCAGCGGCGTCATCGCGTTGTACAGGTGGGTGAAACCGCTGATGCCGGCGTCCAGCCCGGCGCGGGTTTCCTCGTAGCTGCCCGCGGTGTGCCCGGCGCAGACGATGGCGCCGTTGCCGACCATCGCCTTGATGGTCTCCACGGGCACCCGTTCGGGCGCCAGCGTGATCAGGGTGACGCCGTTGTCCAGCGAGGTCGCCATCGCCACCTCGTCCGGTCCCGGCACGCGGAACTTGCCCGCGTCGTGCGTGCCCTTGCGTGCCGGCGCGATGTACGGCCCTTCCAGGTGGATGCCGAGAATGCCAGGCACGCCCTCTGCGATGGCCTGGCGCACCGCGGCGATGGCTTCGGCCATCACCGCCGCATCGTCGCTGATCAGGGTCGGCATCATGCCGGTGGTGCCGAAGCGGCGGTGCCCGCGCATCATCGCGCGCAGGGCGGCCACGTCCGGCGTGTTGTTGAGCAGCGCACCGCCGCCGCCATTGACCTGCACGTCGATGAAGCCCGGCAGCAGCCAGCCGCCGCCGAGATCATGGCGCGGCACGCCGGCCGGCAGCGAAGCCTCGGGCAGCACCGCGGCCACCCTGCCCTCCTGCACCAGCACGGCATGGCCGGAGTGGAAGTCGTCGTTGCCCAGGACGCGGGCGTTGGTCAATGCGTAGCTGGTCATCTTTTCGTTTCCAGATTCCGGCCCCGGGAGGGGGTGGACAAACAGGCTCCCGCGCACGGGGAGCGGTCGCGGGGAGGAGGCGCAGCGACGCCTGGCTGCATTCGACCGCAGGCGGCTCCGGACCGGCCCTCCTCCTTGCGCTCCAGGGCGCCTGCATCCTGCATCCGTGCGCTTCTTCCTCCAGGCGGCTTCGCCGTGCGGCCCGACAGTCCCCGCCGGGCCGTCTCCCCGCGGGAGAAGGAAAACCGTCAGACCGTTTCGGTCACCTTGTTCAGATGCGGAGGCAGGTCCGGATTATGGCCCCGGCGCAGCGCCAGCGCGTTGATCGCGCGGTAGAAGCTCTGCACGGTCAGCAGCGGCGCGCACAGCGGGTGCGGTGCCAACGCGACCGGCAGGTTGCCGCCCTCGCCGGCCAGCCACACGCGCGCGCCGCGCGCGCCGAACTCGTCGGCCAGGGCACGGGTGCCGGCGCCGGTCTCGTCGGGCTGGGCGAAGGCCAACACCGGGAAATCCTCGCCCACCAGCGCCATCGGCCCGTGCTTGACCTCGGCCGAGCTGTAGCCCTCGGCGTGCAGGCCGCAGGTTTCCTTGAACTTGAGCGCCGCTTCCTGCGCCGCGGCCAGGCCCGGGCCGCGGCCGACGACGAACAGGTTGTGCGCATCGACCAGCCCGTCGGTCAGCGACGTCCAGTCACACTGCCAGGCCTGGGTCAGGGCGGCAGGAAGGGCGTCGAGCGCGGCGATCAGGGTCCGGTCGTCGCTCCAGTACGCGCACAGCTGCAGGATCGCGGCCAGCGAGGCGAGGTAGCTCTTGGTCGCGGCCACGCTGCGCTCGGCGCCTGCGCCGAGCGGGATCACCGTGTCGGCCAGCTGTGCGAGCGGCGAATCCTCGACGTTGACCAGCGCGACCACGCGCGCGCCGGCGGCCTTGGCCGCCTCGGCGTTGCGCAGCAGGTCCGGGCTCTTGCCCGACTGCGAGATCACCAGGTACAGGGCATCCTGCAGCTTCTGCCTTGCTTCGTAGACCGAGCCCACCGACGGCGACGCCGAAGCGGTCACCAGGCCCAGCCGCGTCTCGAACAGGTACTTGGCATAGGTGGCGGCGTGATCGGAACTGCCGCGCGCGCAGGTCACCACGAACGGCGGCGGATTCTGCCGCAGATCCGCGGCCAATGCCTGCACCACGTCCCGGTTGCGGGCGAACTGCGCGGCGATCACGGAGGCGCTGGAAGCGGCCTCGTTGAACATCAGGGTTTCGGTTTCGCTGGGCAACATGGCTCTACTCGGAAAGATCGGGGGAAATGGAAGGCGGCCGCAGCGGCTGCTGGCGCAGCGGCGCGGTGGAGCCGCGCACCACCAGCTGCGGCACGAAGCCCTGGTTCTGCAGCTGCACCGGGTTGTCCTCGTAGGCGTCGGTGCGCAGCTGGCTGATCAACAGGCGCGCGGCATGGCGGGCGATGTCGCCGGTGGCCTGCTTGGCGGTGGTCAGCGCCGGCCACGACTGGCGCGAGAACGGGCTGTCCTCGAAACCGGCGATGGACAGGTCGTAGGGCACGTTCAGCCCGGCCGAATTGGCCGCGGCCAGCACGCCGGCGGCGATCTCGTCGTTGGAGCCGAAAATCGCGGTCGGCGGCTCGCGCAGCGCCAGCAGGCGGCGCGCGCCACGGAAGCCGTCGTCGAAGGTGTAATCGCCCGGGATGACGAGGTGCTTGTCCAGGCTGATGCCGTAATCCTTGAGCGCCGCCTCGTAGCCGGCGTAGCGCTCGCCACTGGAACGGTGCTCGGGCCCGCCCCACAGGAAACCGATGCGCTGGTGGCCGAGCTGGATCAGGTGTTCGGTGATCTCGTAGGCGGCATCGCGGTCGTCCACGAACACGCAGGCGCCGTCGGCCGGGTCCTCGGTGGCGGCGATGATGCGCACCGTCTTGATGCCGCGCGCGTTGAGCGCGGCCACCAGTTCCGGGCGCTCGGACATCGGCGCGGTCAGCACCAGCCCGGCCAGGCGCGAACGCTGCACCCAGTCGGCCAGCTCTTCGGCCAGCATCGGCGAGGTCGAGTCGCAGGGATGGATCTGCAGCCCGAAGCCGGTCTCGCGGCAGGCCGACAGCACGCCGTTCTGCACGCCGATGATGTGGTACGGATTCGGGTTGTCGTAGACCAGCCCGATCACGAAGGTGGTGTTGCTGCGCAGGTTGCGCGCGGACGGATCCGGTTCGTAGTCCAGTTCGGCCACCGCGCGCAGCACGCGCGCGCGGGTGGCCTGCATCACCGAAGGCTCGTTGTTGATGACCCGCGACACCGTCTTGAGCGAGACCTTTGCCCGCTCGGCGACGTCCTTGATGGTGGGTCTGCGCATGACGGTTTCCTGCCTGGACTGATTGTCCGCCATGATGCTCGATTCAGCCGCCATGCGCGCGGCCCGCACGCTGCCCACTGACAGCGAAATACAGGATGTACAGGTAGCAAGGCACCATCAGCGCGGCGAACACCAGCTGGAAATCGAAGTGCTGCTTGAGTACCGCGAACGCCTGCGGAATGATCGCGCCGCCGGCGATGCCCATCACCAGCAGGGCCGAGCCGGTCTGGGTGAAGCGGCCCAGGCCGCGGATCGCCAGCGGGAAGATCGCCGGCCACATCATCGCGTTGGCAAAGCCCAGCGCGGCCACGAAGCCCACCGAGACATAGCCGTGGGTGACGTAGGCGCCCAGGCTGAACAGCACGCCGAGCACCGCCGACACCGCCAGCCAGCGTTCCTGCGAGATGAAGCGCGGGATCAGCACCAGCCCGACCAGGTAGCCGACCAGCATCGCCGTCAGCGTGTAGGAAGTGAACAGCTTGGTCTGGTCCAGCGGCAGGTCGAAGCCATGGCCATAGGTGCCGATGGCGTCGCCGGCCATCACCTCCACGCCGACATAGACGAACAGGCACAGCACGCCCAGCCACAGGTGCGGGAACTGGAACACGCTGCGCTTTTCCGACACGCCGCCCACGGACCCGGCATTGGCCTCGGCCGCGCGCACTTCCGGCAGCGGCGAGAACAGCACGCCCACCGCCACCAGCAGCAGGACGCCGGCGATGACCATGTACGGCGTGTGGATCTTGGCGGCGAAATCGTTGAGCAGCTGGGTCCTGGTCGCCGCATCGGCCACCTTCACCTGTGCGTCCAGATCGCCGATGCCGTGCAGCACCAGCGAGCCGATCACGATCGGCGCGAGGATGCCGGCGACCTTGTTGCAGATGCCCATCAGCGCGATGCGCTGGGCCGCACCCTCGATCGGGCCGAGGATGGAAATGTACGGGTTGACCGCCGTCTGCAGCAGCGCCATGCCGCCGCCGATCACGAACAGGCCGCCCAGCGCGCCGGCGAACCAGCGTTGCGTCGCGAACTGGCCGAACAGCATGGCGCCCACCGCCATCACCGCCAGGCTCAGCGCAAGGCCCTTCTTCATGCCGGTGCGGTTGAGGATCACCGAGGCCGGCAGGGCCAGGAAGAAATAGGACAGGTAGAACACCATCAGCACCAGGAACGCCGACACCTCGCTGACCTCGAAGGCCAGCTTGACGAAGGTGATGAGCGGCCCGTTGATCCAGGTACAGAAGCCGAGGATGAAGAACAGGCCGCCGACGATGGCGATCGAGGACGCCATGCCGGTGCGCGGCGTGGAAGCGGGAACAGCGGACATTGGCAAGGCTCCTGCAGCTGCGAGAGGGACGGCTCACGCCGACCGGTGGTAACTGGGAACAACGTTGTCACATTTATGGTTTGGCGCCGATGGGTTTGTCAACAACGCGTGTACGCACGCATCGGCCCGGCCGCGGACCACGGATGCAGCGGAGCCACGCCGCTCAATGCCTTTGCCCTGCAAACGCAGGACTCCCCGACGACCTGCTTTCGAATGCAACAAAACCTCGATGACCCTCGGCGCGCAAAACGTCGCTGCGGCGCAACATCGAAAGTTTCAATTATTCGTTGACATCGTTGTCAGAACGATTACAGACTCGGCCCCCGATGGCGCCTGATGGGCGCTCCCCAACGCCATAGGGAAACCGAGTGACCGCTGCCGCCCCCACACTGCAGACCTTCCCGCTCGACAGTGCGTCGCGGCCGTTCCTCGCCGCCGATGTGGGCGGCACGCATGTGCGCGTCGGCCTGATCCGCGCCGGCAATGGCGAAGGCCTGGCGATCGAGATCCTGTCCTACCGCAAGTACCGCTGCGCGGATCATCCGAGCCTGAGCGCGATCCTGTCCGACTTCGCCAGCCACAACCCGCCGGTGGAGCACTGCGTCATCGCCACCGCCGGCTACGCGCTGGCCGACGGCAGCGTGATCTCGGCCAACCTGCCCTGGCCGCTGTCGGCCAACCGCATCCGCGACGACCTCGGCTTCCAGGCCGTGCACCTGGTCAACGACTTCGAAGCCGTCGCCCACGCCGCCGCCCACATCGACGGCAGCCAGGTCCTCCAGCTCACCGGCCCGGCCGAAGCGCCGCGCGGCCCCACCCTCGTCGTCGGACCCGGCACCGGCCTGGGCGCCGCGGTCTGGATCCCCGTCGGCGACCGCTCGGTCGTGCTCGCCACCGAAGCCGGCCAGGCCTCGCTGGCCGCCAGCACCGAACTGGAAATGGCCGTGCTGCAGCAGATGCTGCGCAACCGCAGCCATGTCTCCATCGAACACGGCGCGCTGTCCGGCCCCGGCCTGCTCAACCTCTACAACGCCCTGTGCGCCGTGCGCGGCACCGCGCCCGTCCACGCCACCCCCGATGCCGTCAGCGCCGCCGCCTGCGACGCCAGCGACCCGCTCGCGGTCGAAACGCTGCAGCTGTTCTGCGGAATCCTCGGCTCCACCATCGGCGACATGGCCCTGCTCTACGGCGTGCAGGGCGGCATCTATCTGGCCGGCGGCATCCTGCCCAAGCTCGGCCAGTTCCTCATCGGCA
>NZ_JASCOS010000062.1:0-21726 GCF_029959705.1 Stenotrophomonas sp. PS02297
AATACGCCACCGGCTCACCCGGGGGGCCGGGGTTCGGCCGCGCGGGGCGCCGCCGGGCGGGGATTTACCGGCAAAGCCCCAGCGGGGCGGTGCACCGCTCTACCGGAGAATGCCGGCCCTGCTCCGCGTGTGTTGGCGGATGCAAAAACCCCGGGCGGTTTCCCGCCCGGGGTTTTCGGACAAACGCAGGCGCGGCTTACTTCGACGCGGCGTCCAGTTCCTTCAGCAGCTGCGGCGCCGGCGCCACTTCCTGCATGATCCAGCGCATGTAGCGCTGGTCCACCGAGATCATGCGGGTCATCACCGGGTCGAACACCCAGTTGCTGGCCACCGATTCCCAGATGCCGTCGAACGCCAGGCCGACCAGGCGGCCATGCGCATCCAGCACCGGCGAGCCGGAGTTGCCGCCGGTGATGTCCAGGTCGGACAGGAAGTCCACCGGCACGCTGCCGATGCGCTTGTCTTCCAGGCCGCCGTAGCGCTTGGCCTTGACCGCGTCGAGCAGCGCCTTCGGCGAATCGAACGGATCGACGCCGGTCTCCTTGGCGGCGACGCCTTCGATGGTGGTGAACGGCTGCTGCACCTTGCCGTCCAGGCCGGTGTAGCCCTTCACGTTGCCGAAGGTGATGCGCAGGGACAGGTTGGCGTCCGGATAGACGAACTCACCCTTGCTCTGCTTGTAGTCGGCGATGGCCTGCAGGAACAGCGGACGCGCCACCAGCTCCTCGCCGATGCGCACCTTGCGCTGGTGCTCGAGGTCCAGCAGCGCCGGCATCACCGCCACCGCGTACTGGATGGCCGGATCGGCGCTGGCCTCGAACGCGGCCTTGTCGGCATCGAGCCACTTCAGGCGCTCGTCCAGGTTGCCCAGCCGGGTGCCGTCCAGGCGTGCCACCGCGGCCCGTACCGCCGCCTCATCGCCGCCGCCGAGCCATTTGTCGAACGCAGGCAGGCGCTGCGCCGCGGGCAGGCCCACGTACTGCTCCAGCCAGTACTGCTGGAACTGGCGATCCATGGCCGCCACGTAACGGCGGTCCATCTGCTTCAGGCCGCCCTCGATGGCCGGCAGGTCGCGCTCCTGGTACCCCTCTTCGCGCTGCGCGTCCGGCTTGCTCTTCTCGATGGCCAGGCGGTACAGGCGCACCGCGGTGCCCAGGATGCCGGTGCGGTTGAGCATGCCCAGGTCCATGTCGCGGGCCTGGTTGGCGCGGGCCTGCCGGCCCAGCGCCTGCAGTTGCGCATGGGCATCGAGCGCCGGCTTGCCGGCGGCGCCCTGGCCGCGCAGCCATTCCAGCACGGCGGCCTCCTCGCGCTGCTTGTGCGCCAGCACGTTGTTGCGCTTGAAGCCGTCCAGCTGGCCGTCGTAGTTCTTGCTGGTGTTGTTCCAGCTGGCCATGTTCGCGGCGTACTTCACCGCGATGTCCTGGTTGCCCTTGCTGGCCGCCTCGACCAGCGCGATCTGGTCCTTGTAGGCCTTGGCGATGGTCGGGTAGGTCCAGTTGGCGGTGTTCTCGAACTCGCTGACCAGCGCGTAGCGGTCGGTGCGCCCCGGGTAACCGGCCACCATCACGAAATCGCCCTCGCCCAGCGGCTGCTCGGCCAGCTTCAGCCAGTGCTTGGGCTGGTAGGGCACGTTGTCGGCCGAGAACGCGGCCGGCTTGCCGTCCTTGCCCACGTACGCGCGGTAGAAAGAGAAGTCGCCGGTGTGGCGCGGCCACATCCAGTTGTCGACGTCACCGCCGAACTTGCCGACGCTGCCCGGGGGCGCATAGGCCAGGCGCACGTCCTTGATTTCCAGGTTCTTGAACAGGCGGTAGGTGTTGCCGCCGGAGAAGCTGTACAGCGTGCAGCTGTAGCTGTCGTCGGCCTCGCACTCGGCCACCAGCTTCTTCTCCAGCGCTTCCAGCGCTTCGGTGCGCTTGAGCGGATCGTTGCCGGCGCCGGCGATGGCGGCCCTGGCCTGCGGAGTGACATCGGTAATGTCATCGAGCACGTAGATGCGCGCGTTCGGGCCGGCGCTCAGCTCATCCTTGAAGCTGGCCGCGCTGAAGCCGTCCTTGATCAGGTTCTTCTCGGCGGTGGAATTGAGCTGGATGGCGCCGTAGGCGCAGTGGTGGTTGGTTGCCACCAGGCCCTGCGGCGAGACGAAACTGGCGGTGCAGCCGCCCAGCGCCACCACCGCGCCCATCGGGTCGCCGGTCAGGTTGCTCAGCTGCAGCGGGTCCAGCTTCAGCCCGGCCTTCATCAGCGGCCCGGCGATCTGCGGCAGCTGCTGCGGCACCCACATGCCCTCGGCGGCAGAAGCCGCCTGGGCCAGGCCAAGCCCGGCGACCACGGAAAAAGCGAGAAGATTCAGACGCATGAGACGGTTCCCCGATCGATGTAAACGTCGATTGTAGCGGTTGCAACCGTTGCCGCCGCCCCTGCCCTCCGGTACGGGCGGTTACGGCCGAAAGCATATAATCGGCGCTCTTTCCCACTGCGGTTTCCGGCAATGACACAGAACACGATGCGCGCGCTGGTGAAGCGCGAGGCGACCAAGGGCATCTGGATGGAAGAAGTGCCGGTACCGGTGCCCGGTCCCAACCAGGTCCTGATCAAGCTGGAGAAGACCGCCATCTGCGGCACCGACCTGCACATCTACCTGTGGGACGAGTGGAGCCAGCGCACCATCAAGCCGGGCCTGACCATCGGCCACGAGTTCGTCGGCCGCATCGCCGGGATCGGCCCGGGCGTGACCGGCTACGAGATCGGCCAGCGCGTCTCGGCCGAAGGCCACATCGTCTGCGGCCATTGCCGCAACTGCCGCGGCGGCCGCCAGCACCTGTGCCCGAACACCGTCGGCATCGGCGTCAACGTCAACGGCGCCTTCGCCGAGTACATGGTGATGCCGGCCACCAACCTGTGGCCGATCCCGGACCAGATCCCGTCGGAGCTGGCCGCGTTCTTCGACCCCTACGGCAACGCCGCGCACTGCGCGCTGGAGTTCGACGTGATCGGCGAGGACGTGCTGATCACCGGCGCCGGCCCGATCGGGATCATCGCCGCCGGCATCTGCAAGCACATCGGCGCGCGCAACGTGGTGGTCACCGACGTCAACGACTTCCGCCTGAAGCTGGCCGCCGACATGGGCGCCACCCGCGTGGTCAACGTCGCCAACCAGTCACTGAAGGACGTGATGGCCGAGCTGCACATGGAAGGCTTCGACGTGGGCCTGGAGATGAGCGGCAACCCGCGCGCCTTCAACGACATGCTCGACTGCATGTACCACGGCGGCAAGATCGCCATGCTCGGCATCATGCCCAGGGGCGCCGGCTGCGACTGGGACAAGATCATCTTCAAGGGCCTGACCGTGCAGGGCATCTATGGCCGCAAGATGTACGAGACCTGGTACAAGATGACCCAGCTGGTGCTGTCCGGCTTCCCGCTGGGCAAGGTGATGACCCACCAGCTGCCGGTGGACCGCTTCCAGGAAGGTTTCGACCTGATGGAACAGGGCAAGGCAGGCAAGGTCGTGCTGAGCTGGAACTGAGGCCTGCCGGCGGGTTTCATGGGAAAACCCTACCGGGCAGCGCCCGGTGCTGCATGGAAAAGGCGCCGCAAGGCGCCTTTTCCGATTGCGGGCGACAAACGACCCGCAGCGCAAGGCATTGTGAACTTCCGTATCCGCGCAAGGTCACATGCCTGTTCCCACGCATGGAGCTATCCGCATATGGACACGCTGTTCCTTTTGGCCGCCCTGCTCGCCTCTCCAGTTGCGGACACCGCTGCATGCCCGCAGATTCCATCATTGCCTGCGCTTGCCTGCGAAGCCACGCCACACGGTTGGTTCTATGCGGACTCCGCACAGGCCGCCCGGCGAGCCGCCGATGACGGCGCCGCCGCCGCGGCCACCTTCCAGCGTTACCTGGGGCGCGCCGCTCCCGCCGGCGCCACGGTAGTCAGCGCCCACTTCCCGAAAGCGCAGCAGGATCTGTTCGCCTCCCAGCATGCCCTGCCTTATCTGCGTGCCTGGATACCGGCCGAAGCCAAGGCGGCCATGATCGAAGAAAGCCTTCGCAAGAGCATGCCCGGCCTGCCGGACGAACAGGTGCGTGCGATTGCCCTTCGCACCGGCCAAAGCGGCGGCGACGTACTACGCCACGAACTGGGCCATTCCCTGTACCAGTCCGCGTTCTGGCCGCGCTCCACGCCGGACGGCTCACGCTATGCAACCCCCGCCCCCGACTGGCTGGACGAAGCCTGCGCCATCCTGATGGAACCGGAAGCGATGTTGGCCGACCGCCGCTCCCAGTTCCGCGCCTTGCTGCGGGAAGCGGCGGCGCAGGTCCGTCCGCCGAGCGAATTCCTGGCCAGCCCGCACCCCCTCGCCGGGGCGGACTATCGCGCCCAGCTTGCCGCGCGCAACGGGAGCCAGGCTGCCAACAGCGTGATGACGGCGACATTGTCCGGCGACACCGCCCAAGCCCACGCCGCGTTCTATCTGCAGAGCCTTGCGGTCGCCGACTTCCTGATCGAACGCAGCGGCAGGCAGGACCTGCTGGGCGAAATCAGCCAGGCATTGGCCGATGGCATGAACTTCGACGCCTGGCTGGCGGCAAACGGTCCACGCCATCGCCTGGGTGCCGATATCGAGGCGCTCGACCGGAACTGGCTGGCCTGGGTGGATGCGCAGCGCCACACCATGGCGCCGTGACGGAGCATCGTCCCGGAAACGACAAAGGCGCCATGCGGCGCCTTTGTCATTGCGGCAGTGTCGTCCGCGCTCAGCGCGCGATCTTCACCGTCAGCACCACGCGGCTGTCGGCCAGCTTGCCGAAGTTGTCGCGGCCCTTGCCGTCGGTGCCGTAGTAGCCCAGCGAGACGTTGGCGATGCCGAAGCTGCGGCCGACGCCCACGCCCCAGTCGGTGTAGTCCTGCGCCACGTCGCGGTCGTTGAACACGCTGCGGCCGACGTTGGCGTCGAGGGTGAAGTCGTTCGGCAGGCCCCACTCGCCGCCCACGCCGTAGTACCAGCCGGTGGTGCTGCTGCCCCACACATCGTTGGTGTAGCTGACGTTGACCTTCCAGTTCTGGGCGATGGTGGTGGTGGTGACCAGCTCGTTGTAGGCCATCTCGCTCGCACCCGGGTAGGTGTAGCGGTTGAGCAGGACATCGACATTGACCTTGTCGGCGATGTCGAAGCCATAGCCGACGAAGTAGTCCACTTCGACGTCGGGGCTGCCTTCGCCGAAATCCACGCCGGAGGCGAAGCTGCCGACATAGAGGCCGCTCGACGTGGTCCAGGTGACGCTGCCCTGCACCGTCGGCTTCTCGTCGGTCTGCGAGGCGCCGCGGAACAGGTAGTCCGACACTGCGCCGACTTCCCAGCTGATGGGCGACGCCGCATCTTCGGCGCAGGCGGCGAACGGGATGGACATCAGGGCAGCACAGGCAACGGCGGCAAGGCGCTTGCAGGGAATCATGCGGGTCTCCGGGAATGGGGATCGGCGCCGCCATGGCGCAGAATTCACGAATTCTTAACCAAAAAACACCGCAGCGCCAGAGTTCCGTGCCGGTATCCCCGGATCCGGCCTCCCACGCCAACCCTCGCTAACCGCCGGCGGACGCCGGAAACACCCCATGGCGCCGCGCCGCCAGCGCGACGACCTGTCCCGCCGCATAGGCGGGCGCATCGGGCGGCAGTTCGACCTCCACGTCCACCTCCGCGGCAGACGTGCGCAGGCGCGCCCGCAGCCGTGCCCGGGCGCCGCTGCGCTGCACCGACAGCACCGTGCCCACCCAGTCGCCGGCATCGCCGACGCGCATGTCTTCCGGGCGTACATAGACTTCCAGTGCGGCCGCCTCGGGCAGGCTCGCCGGCCGCGGCAAGCGCGCGCCTGCGATGTCCAGCACGTCGCCTTCGACCCGCGCCGGCAGGCGGTTGGCTTCGCCGACAAAGCCATATACGAAGGGCGAGGCCGGCCGGTCGTAGACCTCGCCCGGGCTACCGACCTGCTCGATGCGGCCGCGGTTGAGGATCGCCACGCGGTCGGCCAGCTCCAGCGCCTCTTCCTGGTCGTGGGTGACGAATACCGTGGTCAGCCCGGTGCGGTCGTGCAGTTCGCGCAGCCAGCGGCGCAGGTCGCGGCGCACCTGCGCGTCCAGCGCGCCGAACGGTTCGTCCAGCAGCAGCACGCGCGGCTCGATGGCCAGCGCGCGCGCCAGCGCCACGCGTTGGCGCTGGCCGCCGGACAGCTGCGTCGGATAACGCCCGCCCAGGCCGTCGAGCTGCACCAGCGCCAGCAGTTCCTCCACGCGCGCGTCGATGCGCGCCTTCGGCCAGCGGCCGGCGCCGCGCCGTACTTCCAGGCCGAAGGCGATGTTGGCGCGCACGTCCATGTGCCGGAACAGCGCGTAGTGCTGGAACACGAAGCCGGCGCGGCGCGCCTGCACGCTCAGCGCGGTGGCGTCCTCGCCGTCGAACAGGATGCGGCCCTGCTCCGGCTGTTCCAGCCCGGCGAGCGCGCGCAGCAGGGTGGTCTTGCCCGAACCCGATGGCCCGAGCAGGGCCAGCAGTTCGCCGCTGCGGATGTCCAGGCTGACCCCGTCGAGCGCGGGAAACGCGCCGAAGCGCTTGCCCAGTTGTTGGATGCGGATGTTCATGTCACCTCGGGCGATGCGCGGCGGCCAGCGACTGGCCGTGGCGCCATTCCAGGAAAGTCTTCAGCGCCAGCGTCAGCAGCGCGGTGCCGGCGAGCAGCGAGGCGCAGGCGAACGCGGCGCTGTAGGCGTATTCGTTGTAGAGGATCTCCACGTGCAGCGGCAGCGTGTTGGTGCGCCCGCGGATATGCCCGGACACCACCGACACCGCGCCGAACTCGCCCATCGCCCGCGCACTGCACAGCAGCACGCCATACAGCAGGCCCCAGCGGATGTTCGGCAGGGTCACCTTCCAGAACATCTGCCAGGCATTGGCGCCCAGAGTCAGCGCCGCCAGTTCCTCGTCGCTGCCCTGTTGCTCCATCAGCGGCATCAGCTCGCGGGCGATGAACGGAAAGGTGACGAAGGTGGTCGCCAGCACGATGCCGGGAATCGCGAACACGATGCGCGGCAGCCGCAGCAGCACCTCGCCGGCCACCGGCAGGTGCAGGCGCAGCCCGTCCTCGATCAACGGCCACAGCCAGCCGTCGCGCCCGAACAGCAGGATGAACACCAGCCCGGCCACCACCGGCGACACCGAGAACGGCAGGTCGATCAGGGTCACCAGCCAGCGCTTGCCGGGGAAGCGATGCTTGCTCACCACCCAGGCCGCGGCGACGCCGAACACCAGGTTCAGCGGGATCACGATGGCGCTGACCAGCAGGGTCAGGCGGATGGCCGACAGCGCGTCCGGATCGCTCACCGCGCTCCACAGCGCCTGCACGCCGCCGCGCAGCGCCTCGGCGAACACCAGCAGTAGCGGCAGCAGCAGGAACGACAGCAGGAAACCCAGCGCGCCGAGGATCAGCAGCGCCTGCACCCAGCCCGGCTCGGTGGTGACGCTGCGCGGCGTGCGCACCGCCATTTCATCCACGGCGTGCACCGGCAGTTCCGATACCAGTTCGTTCATCGCGCGCCCCTGCGCTGCAGGCGCGCCTGCAGGGTGTTGACCAGCAGCAGCACCGCGAAGGACAGCAGCAGCATCGCCGCGGCGATGGCGGTGGCGCCGGCATAGTCGAATTCCTCCAGGCGGATGGTGATCAGCAGCGGCGCGATCTCGGTGGCGTTGGGCAGGTTGCCGGCGATGAAGATCACCGAGCCGTACTCGCCCACGCCACGCGCGAAGGCGAGCGCGAAGCCGGTCAGCATCGCCGGCCACAGTGCGGGCACGACGACCCGCGCGATGGTCTGCCAGCGGCTGGCGCCCAGCGTGGCCGCCGCTTCCTCCAGTTCGCGTTCGGCTTCGGCCAGCACCGGCTGCACGATGCGCACCACGAACGGCAGGCCGACGAACACCAGCGCAATGATGATCCCCAGCGGCGTGTAGGCGATCTTCAGGCCCAGCGGCTCGAGCCAGCGTCCGACCCAGCCCTGACCACCGTACAGCGCGGTGAGCGCGATGCCGGCCACCGCGGTGGGCAGGGCGAACGGCAGGTCGATCATCGCGTCGAACAGGCGCCGGCCCGGGAAGCGGTAGCGCACGAATACCCAGGCCACCCAGGTACCCATCAGCGTGTTGAACGCCGCCGCGGCGAAGGCGGTGCCGAAGCTCAGCCGCAGCGCCGACAGCACGCGCGGCTCGCTCCATATGCGCCAGATGCCGTCCACGCCCAGCCCGGCCGCGCGCAGGAACACGCCGGCCAGCGGGATCAGCACGATCAGCCCCAGCCAGAACACGGTGATGCCCATGCCGACGCCGAAGCCGGGCAGCACCCGGCGTTGGCGCCGCACGGGCGGCAACGCCTGCGCACCGGCATTCACTTACTTGCCCGCCTGGATCTGGTCGAACACGCCGCCGTCGGCGAAGTGCTCGGCCTGCGCCTTCTCCCACGAGCCGAACGCTTCGCGGATGGTCACCAGCCGCACCTGCGGGAAGCGCGCCACATCGGCCGGATCGGCCAGTTCGGGGTGGCGCGGGCGGTAGTAGTGGCGCGCGGCGATGCGCTGGCCCTCGGCCGAATACAGGTACTGCAGGTAGGCCTGCGCCACCTCGCGGGTGCCGTGGCGGTCGGCGTTGCGGTCGACCAGCGCCACCGACGGCTCGGCCAGGATCGACAACCTGGGCACCACGATCTCGAACTTGTCCGGGCCCAGTTCCTCCTGCGCGAGGAAGGCCTCGTTCTCCCAGGCCAGCAGCACGTCGCCGATGCCGCGCTGGACGAAGGTGGTGGTGGCGCCGCGCGCGCCGGTATCGAGCACCGGTACGTTGCGGAACAGCGCGCGCATGTAGTTGAGGATGCGTGCGCGGTCGCCGTTGAAGATGTGCCCGGCATAGGCCCAGGCGGCGAGGTAGTTCCAGCGCGCGCCGCCGGACGTCTTCGGGTTCGGCGTCACCACCGACACGCCGGCGCGCAGCAGGTCCGGCCAGTCGCGGATGCCCTTGGGGTTGCCCTTGCGCACCAGGAACACGATGGTCGAGGTATAGGGCGCACTGTTGTCGGGCAGGCGCGATTCCCAGTTGGCCGGCAGCAGCCGCGCCTTCTGCGCGATCGCATCCACGTCGTAGGCCAGCGCCAGCGTCACCACGTCGGCCTGGATGCCGTCGATCACCGCTCGCGCCTGCTT
The DNA here is from genome assembly GCF_029959705.1 of Stenotrophomonas sp. PS02297. Classification (NCBI taxonomy): domain Bacteria; kingdom Pseudomonadati; phylum Pseudomonadota; class Gammaproteobacteria; order Lysobacterales; family Lysobacteraceae; genus Stenotrophomonas; species Stenotrophomonas sp. PS02297. Next base: position 9,247 of record NZ_JASCOS010000062.1, read on the forward strand.
GCCCGAGCCGCCATGCGAGGTCTCGATGGTGACGGTGTCGCCATGGGTTTCCTTCCAGTGGCGGGCGAAGGCCGCGTTGAAATCGCGGTACAGCTCGCGGGTAGGGTCATAGGACACGTTGAGCAGCTGCACGTCGCGGGCGAAGGCGCCGCCGGCGACCAGGGTCAACAGGAACGCCAGCGGGGCGAGGCGGGCGCGGGAACGGAAGGTCTGCGTCATGGGGGATGCTCCGTCAGAAGGAAACCTGCAGGCGCGAGACCACGGCCTTCTCGGCAGGCAGGGCGATGCCGCCGGGAGCGGCATCGAAGCGGCTGTGCAGGTAGTTGGTCGCCAGCTTGAGGTTGGCCGTCAGGTACCAGTTCGCGCCCAGCGTCCAGGCCTGCACGCGCGAGGCGGAGACCGCCGGGTCGGCATAGAACGGGAACACCGCATCGTCGATATCCAGCACGCCGTAGCGCGCGGTGAGTTCGAACGCGCCCAGCCCGCCGTTGCTGCCGAATGGCCGGGACGGCGTCAGCCCGCGGTAGCCCGCGTCCTCGCCGGTGAGCACATAGCTGGCGGTGGCCTGCCAGGCGCGGTGTTCCAGCGCCGTACGCCAGCCGTCGCGGGCCACTTCCTGCCGCGAAACGATGTACTCGCCCTGCAGGCCGAACCCGTTGCGGTAGAACCAGCCCTGCGGCGACCAGCGGCGGTGGCTGCCATCGGCCAGCACCGCGCCGCGGTAGCTGAAGAAGGTGGCCTGCCCCGGTGTGCGGTAGCGCGGCAGGAAACTGCTGCCGGCGCCATGTTTCCCGCCCGCGCTGGCGCCCAAGCCGAAGCCCAGCCCCGCCCAGGCGCTGTCCGTTTCCTTCAGGGGCTCGAAGAACACGCGCCCGGCCACCTCGAGATCGTCGTCCGGATTGCTGGTCGCCGCATCGCGGCCATCGACCGCGCCATTGAACACGCCCAGCGCGTAGCTGAATTTGCCCTTGGCCACTTCGCCCTGCAGCTGCACGCCCAGGTCGCGGTTGGGAGCCAGTTCGCTGGCCAGTGCGCGCTCGACATCGACCAGCGCCGACGACGACTGCAGGCGCTCCAGCCCGACCGGCGAGGTGAACCTGCCCACCCGCACCGTATAGGCCGGATCGAAGCGCAGGTCGGCATAGGCATCGACGATGCTGGCGCTGTCGCCGGAGAACTCCGGGGTGAAACGGTAGGCCACCAGCCTGCCCAGCGAGCCTTCCAGCGTCGGCCGCGCGGTGCGCAGCAGGAAGGTGTCGTTCTGGCTGCTGCCGCCGAAGAACGCGCGCGCGTCGCCCTGCAGCAGGCCGCGCAGCTTCAGTTCGTAATTACCGTCGCCGGACCAGAATGTCGCGCCCTTCTGATCGACCGCGATCTTCGGCGCCGCCTTGGCTGCAGCCACGCGCTCCTCTTCCTGCAGCTCCAGGCGGCGTTCGAGGACGCGCAGGCGCTGGTCCAGGTCGACCAGGCCGGCGCCTTCGACGGCTGCGCCGCCGGACACGCCGGCCAGGCGTTCCAGCCGCTCCAGGCGCTGCTGCAGCTGTTCCACCGTGGGTTGCTGCGCCTGCGCCGATGCCGCCATCCCGCACAGTGCCACGGCCAGGCTGAGGGACAACAGCTTCCTGGTCGGCACGGTGGACGGGAGGGGGGACGCGGTCATGGGCAGCTCCTTGATGCAGGCGGGGGATGGAGGGTCGATGCTGCGGGCGCACACGCCGACCGGGAAATGACTTCGGCCGCGGCGCTTATAGCCATTCCCCATGACCTCCAGCACAACCAGGTGGCGCCGGCCGCCGGGCGGCAACCGCTTGAATGCCGGGGCACGAGGCAGCTGGCCAGCGGCCGGCACTACAATCCGGGTTCCGCATTCACCGCACGATCCCGCCATGACCATCACCGCGAACACCTCCCCGCTCACCCGGCACTACGCCGAGGAACTGGACGCCATCCGCGCGCAGGGGCTGTTCAAGTCCGAACGCATCATCACCAGCCCGCAGTCGGCCGAGATCACCCTGGACGACGGCCGCACCGTGCTGAACTTCTGCGCCAACAACTACCTGGGCCTGGCCGACCACCCGGACCTGATCCAGGCCGCCAAGGACGCGCTGGACAGCCACGGCTTCGGCATGGCCTCGGTGCGCTTCATCTGCGGCACCCAGGACCTGCACAAGCAGCTGGAAAAGCAGATTGCCGACTTCTTCGGCAAGGACGACACCATCCTCTACGCCGCCTGCTTCGATGCCAACGGCGGCCTGTTCGAGCCGCTGCTGGGCGAGAACGACGCGATCATCTCCGACGCGCTCAACCACGCCTCCATCATCGATGGCGTGCGCCTGTGCAAGGCCAAACGCTTCCGCTACGCCAACTGCGACATGGCCGACCTGGAGGCGCAGCTGCAGGCGGCCGACGCCGCCGGCTGCAGGACCAAGCTGATCACCACCGACGGCGTGTTCTCGATGGATGGTTTCATCGCCCCGCTGGACGAGATCACCGCGTTGGCGAAGAAGTACAACGCACTAGTGCACATCGACGAATGCCATGCCACCGGCTTCCTCGGCGCCACCGGCCGTGGCTCGGCCGAAGTGAAAGGCGTGCTGGAGAAGATCGACATCATCACCGGCACCCTGGGCAAGGCCATGGGCGGCGCGCTGGGCGGCTTCACCTGTGCCAGCGCCGAGGTCATCGAACTGCTGCGCCAGCGTTCGCGCCCCTACCTGTTCTCCAACTCGCTGCCGCCGCATGTGGTCGCCGCCGGCATCAAGGCCTTCGACATGCTCGACAAGGCCGGCGACCTGCGCCAGAAACTGGCCGAGAACACCGCCTACTTCCGCGAGAAGATGACCGCCGCCGGTTTCGACGTGAAGCCGGGCGTGCACCCGATCAGCCCGGTGATGCTGTACGACGCGCCGCTGGCGCAGAAGTTCGCCCAGCGCCTGCTGGAAGAAGGCATCTACGCGATCGGCTTCTTCTTCCCGGTGGTGCCCAAGGGCCAGGCGCGCATCCGCACGCAGATGAGCGCCGCGCACAGCCGCGAACACCTGGACCGCACCATCGATGCCTTCACCCGCATTGGCAGGGAGCTGGGGGTCATCAAGGGCTGACCGAAGTCCGCGCGAACGAAACAGGCGCCCAAGGGCGCCTGTTTCGTTTCAGTCCTGCACAAGCAAGGCGGAGCGATTCCCCGCCAGGCATTGCTTCAGCGCTATCGCTTCGTCGCCGGCGTCGCCGTCTCGGGCTTTTCCGGCGCGGCGCTGCCGCGGGCCACGCGGATGCCGTTGGCCTTCATCCATGCGTCGAACTGGTCGGCGCTCATGTTCTTCCCTTCCTGCTGCATCAGGAAGCGGTAATTACCCTGCGCATCCTTCTCCGCCATCGGTGCTTCCACCGTGACCGTCACCGGCTTTTCCTCGATGGCCGCCGCGACCGGCTTGCCCGACGACGCACATCCGGCCAGAACCGCGGCTGCCGCCACACTCAGGAAAAAAGCGGCAGGAAAGCCTTTTTTCACGGCGAGGCCGTCCGAAGGATGGCGCACAGGGGCGTGCGCCATGAGAACACCGCGGATGAAAGCAGGCATGGCCGCTGGACCTCGTTGAAGAACATGCCCACAGCCTAATCATCAACTTGAAGAAATCAAGCTATTTACATGAATTAAATGGATATTTTTATGAATTGGCGGGCGACTTCGCTGAACGCGCCGCCAGTACTTCCAGCTCTTCCGCTTCCAGCATGCGCCACTGCCCCTTGGCCAACTCGCCCAGCTGGACCGGCCCGATCGCCACCCGCACCAACCGCAACACCTCGAATCCCAGCACCTGCAGCAGGCGCCGAATATGCCGGTTGCGCCCCTCGTCCAGCACGATCTCCAGCCATGCGGTGCGCTCGCTCTGGCGCAGGATGGCAACCGAATGCGCCGCCAGATGCTCGCCGGCATCCTCGACCCCGCCCTGCATGCGCGCCAGCTGCGCCGCATCGGGTACGCCATCGATCTGCACGCGATAGGTCTTCAACGGCCCGGTCGCCGGATCGGTCAACCGTGCCGCCCATTCCGGATCGTTGCTGAAGAACAGCAATCCTTCGCTGGCCTTGTCCAGACGGCCGACCGGCGCCAGCCACGGCATGCCGGCACCGTCGAAGCAGCGGTAGACGGTGTCCCGGCCCTGCTCGTCGCGGACGGTGGTGACCAGGCCCCGCGGCTTGTTCAACGCGACATACAGGCGACGCACCGCTTCGATGGGCTCGCCATCCACCGTGATGCGTTGCCGGGCGAGGACCACGGGGAATTCAGGGTCCCGGACCACACGGCCATCCACGCCGACCCGGCCGGCCAGCACGCGGCGCGCGGCTTCGGCACGCGAGCACACGCCCGCCTTGGACAGCACGCGCGCCAGGCCGTGGCGCGGTGCCGGTTGCGCTGCGGGGGTCTTCCTTGCGCCGTTTCCGGAAGGCGAAACGAAATGCCCGCCCTGTCTGACAGGGCGGGCATCCGGGAAAATCCTGCGCGGCATCCGGGCAGCTTGCGTTACTTGATCTCGGCCGCGGGCTTGGCTTCCGCCGCACCTTCGGTAGCCGGGGCCGCCGCCTTGACCACGCGCACACCGCGCGCCTTCATCCAGGCGTCGAACTCGTCGGCGGTCATGCGCTTGCCGTTCTGGCTCATGTCGAAGCGCCAGGGCGTGTTGTCGTACTGCGTCTGCGGCTTGTAGGCCGCCGGGTCGTTGGCGTTGATCGCCGGGCGCGCCGGCATCGCGCTGGCGACGTTGTTGCAGCTTTCCACGCGCAGGCGCATCAGCACGCGGTCGAGCGACTGGTCGTCGCTGAAATTCGACGTCAGCACCCCCGCCGGCATGCCCAGCTGCCCCGGGCGGGCATACAGCTCAACGGCGACCGGCTCGATCACCGTGGCCGGCAACGGCGGCGGCACGACGGCGCTGGCCGAACAATCGACGGCTGCGTGGGCGGCGGGGATGAGAACCAGGGCCATGGCGCCGGCCAGTGCGATACGCAGCATCGGTAATTCCATTCGGGCAGAGAACGCCGCGAGTGTAGGCATGCCCCACAGGGCTTTCAACCATTCGATGCGCGCTTTGCCAGGCGCCATCCACCGGATCGCCCGCCATCGTACTGCCACGCGGCGCCAGGTCACCGCGCCATGCATGCGGAAGAGGGCCGGGAACGATTTCCGCATCGCCGGCGCACGGCATCGGAAAGCCATGCCGCCCGGGCGGCGGCAGAAAAAACAAGGCCCGGCTTGCGCCGGGCCTTGTTCGGATCAACCGATACGTCCGATCAGTTCTGGACGTTCAGCTCGGTGCGACGGTTCTTGGCGCGACCTTCCGGATTGTCCGAACCATCCGGGTTGGTGTTCGGAGCGATCGGACGGCTCTTGCCGTAGCCGATCGGGCCGATCATGCGCGAAGCGTCGACGCCGTGGCCGGCCAGGTAGTCGTACACCGCCTTGGCGCGACGCTCGGACAGCTTCTGGTTGTAGGCGTCGGTACCCTTCGAGTCGGTGTGACCGGCGACTTCAACGCGCAGTTCCGGGTAACGCTTCAGGATCTCGCTGGCCTCGCTCAGGATCGCGACGGCATCCGGACGCAGGGTCGACTTGTCGAAGTCGAAGTTCACGCCCTTCAGGTCGATCGACACCGGCACCGGGCAGCCATCCGGACCGACGATCTGGCCCGGCTGCGAGTTCGGGCACTTGTCGTCGCAGTTGTTGACGCCGTCACCGTCGTCGTCCAGGTCGGCGCAGCTCGGCGCGACCGGAGCCGGCGGCGGCGGAGCAACGGCGGCGACCGGGGCCGGACCCAGCGGGATCACGACGCCGACCGAAGCCAGCACGTCGCCGAACCAGTCGTTGTCCTTGCCGGCCAGGCGCGGGTTCACGCTCTGGTCGTCGAAATCGGCGCGGTAGGCGATTTCAGCACGCACGGCGATGCGCTTGTCGAAGGTGGTCTGCAGACCAGCGCCGACCTTGGCGGCCAGGTTGCCGTCCTTGCGCTTGGCCGGAGAGTTCGGCGAGTTGATGACGTACTCTTCCTCGGCCTTCTGGTAGCCCAGGCCGAACAGCAGGTACGGGTTCCAGCCACGGCCGTCCTGGATGAAGTGGCGACGCAGGTCCAGCGACGCGCCGTACTGCGACCAGTTCAGGTCCTGGTTCTTGTCGAAGTTCGGGTTCTGGTAGTTCAGCTCGCCGTCCAGCGACCAGTTCGGGCTGATGAACTTGCCCAGGCCCAGGGTCACGAACGGAGCGTCATTGGTGCCACGATCGCTGTCCTGGAAGTTGAAGCCGGCCGAACCGGTCAGGTACCAGCGGTCGTCGAATTCCTGTGCCGACGCGGCCTGGGCAAATGCCAGACCACCCAGCAGCGCGGCGGTAAGGATCTTCTTGTTCATGAATACAACTCCTTGTTTCGGGGGTATGAAACCGGTAATGGCATGGTCCAGCACAGCGATTTCGTTCGTCGCGTCCGAAAGATGGCCGTTTCCGCACGCCAACGCGGTGCACATTATGCGCTGAGCCGTGAAGACGACGTTAACAGCTGCGTAACAAATGACGCAGCCCCGGACTTCGGAGAGCCGGTGAAGCGCCACCCTATACAGCTTGGTAAAAGCGCGCAAGAGCCAAGCCTGACGGGCGTTTCAGGACCATGGGCGGCACCCTGTGGAGATGCCGGCTTGCCGCCCTGGATGGCGGCAGCGGCATTGCCCCATGTCACCCTTGCCTGAACGGCCCCTGCGTATCATGGCGATCTCCCCTCACCGAACGGAACTTTTCCCATGAAAGCTGCCGGCCTGAGCCGCTACCTGCCGATCGAGGATTCCCGCGCCCTGGAGGACTTCGAGCTGCCCCCACCCGCCGCGCCGCAGGGCCAGGACCTGCTGGTGGGCGTGCAGGCCGTTTCGGTCAACCCGGTGGACGCCAAGCTGCGGCGTTCGGGCAAGGGCGAGGAAACCCCGCCCCGCATCCTGGGTTTCGACGCCGCGGGCACCGTGCTGGCCGTCGGCCCCGGCGTGACCGCCTTCGAGGTGGGAGACGAGGTCTACTATGCCGGCGACGTCACCCGGCCCGGCTGCAATGCGCAATTGCAGCTGGTGGACGAACGGCTGGTCGGCCGCAAGCCGGCCACGCTGGACTTCGCCGAGGCCGCAGCCCTGCCACTGACCACGCTCACAGCCTGGGAGCTGCTGTTCCAGCGCATGCCCTACCAGCTCGACGGGCGGCGCAACGCCGGCCGGGTGCTGCTGATCATCGGCGGCGCGGGCGGCGTGGGTTCGATGGCGATCCAGCTGGGCCGCCATGCGGGATTCACCGTGGTGGCGACCGCTTCCCGCGAGGAAACCCGCGCGTGGTGCCTGCAGATGGGCGCCGGGCACGTCATCGACCACCGCCAGCCGCTGGCGCCACAGTTGCAGGCGCTCGGCATCGCGCAGGTGGACGCCGCCCTCAACCTGGCCGACACCGACCGTTACTGGCAGGCGCTGGGCGAACTGCTGGCTCCGCAGGGGCATGTCGGCCTGGTCGTGGAACCGGCCGGCGAGCTGCGGATCGGCGACCCCTACAAGGCCAAGTGCATCGGCATCCACTGGGAATTCATGTTCGCGCGCGCGCGTTTCCGTACCGCCGACATGATCGAGCAGCACCGCATCCTCACCCGCGCCGCGAGCCTGATCGATGCCGGCGAACTCCGCACCACCCTGACCCGGCGCCTGGGTCCGATCAACGCGGCCAACCTGCGCCAAGCGCACCGGCTGCTGGAATCGGGCAGCACCGTCGGCAAGCTGGTGCTCGAAGGCTGGGACTGAGCGACGGACGCATGCCCGATGCGCGGGGCATGGGAGGCGGACGCCCTTCACCCGTCCTCCTCCATCCCCGTTCCCCCTTACTTTCGCCTTCACATGCCGATGCCGTCATTTCCGTTCTTCCTGCGCCTGTCGCAGCTGCTGCTCGGCCTGTTCCTGTTCGGCATCGCCTCGGCGCTGATGATCCGCGCCGGTATCGGCATCGCGCCCTGGGACGTGCTGGCGCAGGGCGTTTCGCTGCGCAGCGGACTGGCTTTCGGCCTGGTCACCAACCTCGTGGGCGTCGCCGTCCTGCTGATGTGGTGGCCGCTGCGGCAGCGCCCGGGGCTGGGCACGGTGCTGAACGTCCTGCTGATCGGCCCCAGCGCCCAGCTCGGCCTGTACATGGTGCCCGCCGCGCAGGGGCTGCTTTGGCAGGTGCTGCTGTTCACCGCGGGCCTGGTGCTGCTGGCGATCGCGACCGGCCTATATATAGGTGCGCGCCTGGGCCCCGGGCCGCGCGACGGGCTGATGACCGGCCTGCACGCGCGCAGCGGCTGGGCCATCTGGAAGGTGCGCACCTTGATCGAGGCGACGGCGCTCACGGCAGGGTGGTTGCTGGGCGGCAACGCCGGCCTTGGCACCCTGGCTTTCGCGCTGCTGATCGGGCCGCTGTGCGGGATCACCCTACCCCTGTTCGACCGCCGCGTTGCCGCGGCGTCGCCGACCGTGGCGCCTTCGACGGACTGAGCCACTTGCCGCAGGCGGGGTTTCACGGCACGCTGGCGCGATCCGTACGCAAGCGTATCCATCATGACGCCAGCCACCGACACCGCCTATCCCCATCTGTTCGCGCCGCTGGACCTGGGCTTCACCCGGCTCCGCAACCGCATCCTGATGGGGTCGATGCACACCGGGCTTGAAGACCATGTCCGCGACTTCCCCAAGCTGGCCGCCTATTTCGGCGAGCGCGCCGCGGGCGGTGCCGCGCTGCTGGTCACCGGCGGCTTCTCGCCGAACATCGCCGGCTGGCTGGCGCCATTCGGCAGCAAGCTGTCCTGGCCATGGGAAGTGGGCCGGCACCGGCAGGTCACCGCGGCGGTGCACGGCCATGGCGCCCACATCTGCCTGCAGCTGCTGCACGCCGGCCGCTACGCCTACCACCCGCTGCAGGTGGCGCCGTCGAAACTGAAGGCACCGATCAATCCGTTCACGCCGCGCGCGCTGTCGGCGCGGGGCGTGGAGCGCCAGATCGCCAGCTACGCCCGCGCCGCCCGGCTGGCACGCGAGGCCGGCTACGACGGCGTCGAGGTGATGGGCTCGGAAGGCTATCTGATCAACGAGTTCATTGCCCCGCGCACCAACAAGCGCAGCGATGCATGGGGCGGCGACGCCGGCAAGCGCATGCGTTTCGCCGTGGAGATCGTGCGCCGCATCCGCGAGGCCTGCGGCCCGGACTTCATCATCATCTACCGGCTGTCGCTGCTGGACCTGGTGGAAGACGGCAGCAACTGGGAGGAAATCCTGCAGCAGGCCCGCGCCATCGAAGCCGCCGGCGCGACCCTGATCAATTCCGGCATCGGCTGGCACGAGGCGCGCGTGCCGACCATCGCCACCTCGGTGCCGCGCGCGGCCTTCGCCGGCGTCACCGCCAAGCTGCGCCCGCACGTCAACGTGCCGGTGATCGCGGTCAACCGCATCAACATGCCCGACGTGGCCGAGCGGGTGCTGGCCGACGGCCAGGCCGACATGGTCTCGCTGGCGCGGCCGCTTCTGGCCGACCCGCAGTGGCCGGCCAAGGCCCGCGCCGGCAGGCCGGAAACCATCAATACCTGCATCGCCTGCAACCAGGCCTGCCTGGACCACATTTTCGTCAACAAGCGCGCCACCTGCCTGGTCAACCCGCGCGCCGCGCACGAGACCGAACTGGTCTACCGCCCGACCACCGCCGCCAGGCGCGTGGCGGTGGTCGGCGCCGGCCCGGCCGGCCTGGCCTGCGCCACGGTCGCGGCCGAACGCGGCCACGCCGTCACCCTGTTCGACGCGGCCGACGAGATCGGCGGCCAGTTCAACGTGGCCAAGCGCATCCCGGGCAAGGAGGAGTTCCACGAAACCCTGCGCTACTTCCGCCACCGCCTTACCGATACCGGCGTGGACGTGCGCCTGGGCACCCGGGTGGACGTGCCGATGCTGGCCGGTTTCGACGAGGTCGTGGTGGCCACCGGCATCGCGCCGCGCAGGGTGGATTTCCCCGGCGCCGACCACCCGATGGTGGTCAGCTACCTGGACGTGCTGCAGGGCCGTGTCGCGGCGGCGGACAAGGTGGCCATCATCGGCGCCGGCGGCATCGGCTTCGACGTCGGCGAGTTCCTGGTGCAGGAAGGCCCGTCGCCGTCGCTGGACCCGGCCCGCTGGATGGCCGAATGGGGCGTGGATGCGAGCTTCGAAAGCCGCGGCGCGCTGGCGCGGCCGCAGCCGGAAGCGCCTGCGCGCAAGGTATGGCTGCTGCAGCGCAGCCCGGGCAAACCCGGCGCCCGGCTGGGCAAGACCACCGGCTGGATCCACCGCGCCACGCTCAAGGCCAAGGGCGTGCGGATGCTGGGGGGCGTGGAGTACCTCGGAGTAGATGACCGCGGCCTGCGCATCCGCGTCGATGGCGCCGAGCAGTTGCTGGAGGTCGGCACCGTGGTGGTCTGCGCCGGGCAGGAGCCGATGCGTGCGCTGGCCGATGCGCTGGCCGCGGCCGGCGTCAGCGCCCATGTCATCGGCGGCGCCGACGTCGCCGCCGAACTGGACGCCAAGCGCGCGATCGACCAGGGCAGCCGCGTGGCCGCCGCGCTGTAGCCCCCACTCCCCCCTGACCGATTCCGGCCCGATCGCCATGACCTGCCGGTGGCCGATGCGTACGGACATCGGCGGGCCGCCCGGAAATCGTCGCGCGGTGCCGGCTTCCCACGCCGGCACGCATGCGCCATCCCACGGCCAATGCCTGTTTTTCATGGCGTCCGCGCTGTGCGCCCCTCGCGCGACTTCGCCGTGAAAACGGCTTTCCTGCCGTTTTTTCCTGGCACAAAACACACTTGGAGCCGGTCAGGAAACGTCTTCCCCGGCACTCCGGCGGCAATTCCGGTCTCCGCAACGAAGCTGAATGTCAAGAATCCGCATTCAGGATGAGTTTGGGATCAGCCCCCTACCTTGCGCCGACTTTCTGCTCACCCCCCAGTTCTGGTGAGCACGGCGCAGCCCCAGGATCGGTGATCGGGGACTGCCCACGGGGCGGCCCCGATGCCATGGCCGCCTCCCCATGACGCCAAGCCCAGTCGTCCGGTTCTCCTCGCATGCCGAGGAACAGGCAGGTTGCGGCCCACACGGAGCAAGGAGACCTATGAAACTGGCCTGGATTCTCTGGCTGTCGCAGTTGTTGCCGCAGCCGGCCGCCGATTCGTTGTGCCTGAGTACCACCGTCTATCTGGAAGCCCGCGACCAGACCCTTCGCGGCCAGCAGGCCGTGGCCGAAGTCGCGTTGCGCCGCCTCGACAGCGGGCTGTGGGGCGACTCGATGTGCCAGGTGGTGACCGCGCGCAAGCAGTTCGCCCCGACGCTGGTGGCGCCGGACACCCAGCTGCGCAACAACGACGCCTGGGCCGAGGCCGTGGATGTGGCCTTCGCCGCCGAGCGCAACTGGGCCCTGCCGGCCGGCCAGCGCAAGGAGATCGTGCCGGGCGCCAGCCATTTCGCCGCGCACGCCATCGCCAGCCCGAGCTGGCGCAATGCCTACCAGGTAGCCACCATCGGCGGGCACACCTTCTACAAGGTGCAGTCGCTCAAGCCGCGCGCCTCCTGACGCGGCGAAGCCACCGCGTAACGGCGGCAGTCACGCCAGCCGACGCGCCCGGGACGATAATGCGGGGGTCATTCCACCCCCGAGGTACCCGATGAAGCTCTACACCAAGCCCGGCGCCTGCTCCCTGGCCGACCACATCGCACTGATCTGGTCCGGCCTGCCCTTCGAGGTGCAGATCGTGGACTACGCGACCATGAAGTCGCCCGAGTACATGGCCATGAACCCGGCCGGTGCGGTGCCGGTGCTGGAGGATGGCGGCTGGGTGCTGACCCAGAACGCGGCGATCCTGCACTACATCTGCGACAAGGCGCCGGCCGCCGGCCTGGATGGCGGCAGCGACCCGCGCACCCGCGCCGAGGTCAACCGTTGGCTGTCCTTCGTCAACGCCGACCTGCATCCGGTGTACTACCCGATCTTCGGCTCGACCAAGTATCTGGAAGACGAGGCGGTCATCGCCCGCACCCAGCAGAATTCGCGCGACAAGCTGAAGGGCCTGTACCAGCGCCTCGACGACCGCCTGGCGCAGGTGGACTGGCTGGGCGGCACGCCGCGTCCGTCCATCGCCGACGCCTATACCTACGTGACCCTGCGCTGGGCGCGTGGCCTCAAGATCGACCTGGCCGGCATGGACGCGCTGGACCGCTTCGAACAGCGCATGCAGGCCGATCCGGCCGTGCAGGCGGCGCTCAAGGCCGAAGGCCTGGAGTAAACGCGCAGCGCCGCATGAACGACGGGCCGCCGGTGGCACCACCGGCGGCCCGTCGCGTTTCCCCCCGCCGGAGCTGCCATCAACGCACCGACAAGGTCGCCACCCGTCGTGGCCGGTTACGGTTGAGCGCCGGGTACAGCCG
>NZ_JASCOS010000063.1:0-21658 GCF_029959705.1 Stenotrophomonas sp. PS02297
GGCCCCCCCGGCGCCCCCCCCCCCCCCCCCCGGGGGGGGCCGCCCCCGGCCCCGGGGGAGGTACAGGGATGCAGCGCAAGAAATGGAACCGTTGCGGGCGGCGGAAATCACCGGGGCGTCCCCCGGTCGCGGCAGCGCAGGTCCCGGGGCCGTGGCTTACGGCAGGCCGGCCAGCCAGTCGTCGTCGCTGCCTTCGTTGATGTCGGCGAACAGCGGGGTGGAGAAGTAGCGCTCGCCGGTGTCCGGCAGCATCGCCAGGATTACCGAGCCGGCGGGGGCCTTGGCGGCCACGTCCAGCGCGGTGGCGGCGGTGGCGCCGGAGGAGATGCCGACGAAGATGCCTTCCTCGGCGGCCAGCCGGCGCGAGGTTTCGATCGCGCGCTCGTCCTGCACCGAATACAGCTCGTCGTAGGCATTGCGGTTGAGCACTTCCGGCACGAAATCCGGGGTCCAGCCCTGGATCTTGTGCGGCTTCCACTCATCGCCCTTGAGCAGCGAGGCGCCGGCTGGTTCGGTGGCGATGATGCGGGTGTCCGGCCGCGCCAGCTTCAGCACTTCGCCGACGCCGGTCAGGGTGCCGCCGGTGCCCCAGCCGCTGACGAAATAGTCCAGGCGCCTGCCGGCGAAGTCGCGCAGGATCTCGGCGGCGGTGGTGTTGCGGTGGTAGGCCGGGTTGGCCGGGTTGGCGAACTGGCTGGCCAGGAACCAGCCGTGCTTGGCGGCCAGTTCCTTCGCCTTCTCCACCATGCCGGTGCCGCGCGCCGCGGCCGGGGTCAGGATCACCTTGGCGCCATAGGCGCGCATGGCCTTGCGGCGTTCGACCGAGAACGTCTCGGTCATCACCGCGACGAACTTGTAGCCGCGCGCGGCGGCGACCATGGCCAGGGCGACGCCGGTGTTGCCGGAGGTGGCCTCGACGATGGTGTCGCCGGGCTTGAGCACGCCGCGCTTCTCGGCATCGAGCACGATCGCCAGCGCCAGGCGGTCCTTGACCGAGCCGCCGGGGTTGAACGATTCGACCTTGACGTAGACGTCCACGCCGGCCGGTGCCAGGCGGTTGAGTTTCACCACCGGGGTGCTGCCGACGGTATCGAGGATGTTGCTGTAGATGGCCATGGAGATCTCCTGGAAAGGAATCAGGCGGCGTCGGCCAGTGTCGGCGGCGGCGTCTTTGCGGAAGGTGAGGATGTGCGGGAGGTGGCCGGCAGCGGCGCGTCGCCGAACCAGTGCAGTTCGTCGGCCAGCCCGGCCACGTCGCCGAGGATCAGCAGCGCCGGCGACCGTACGGCGTGCAGGCCGGCGGCGCCGGCCAGTTGCCGCAGCGTGCCGCTGACCACGCGCTGGTCGGTACGCGAGCCGTTTTCCACCAGCGCGAACGGCGTGGCGGCGGGCAGGCCGGCATCGAGCAGGCGCGCCTGGATCTGCGCCAGCGCGGCCACGCCCATGTAGAACACCAGGGTCTGCCGCGGCGCGGCCAGCGCCGGCCAGTCCAGCGTGTCCAGCGAATCGCGGCAGTGCGCGGTGACCAGGCGCAGCTGCTGGGCGTGGTCGCGGTGGGTGAGCGGAATGCCGGTGGATGCGGCGCAGGCCAGCGCCGCGGTGATGCCGGGCACCACTTCATAGGGAACGCCGTGCGCGCGCAGGAACTGCAGCTCCTCGCCGCCGCGGCCGAACACGAAGGCGTCGCCGCCCTTGAGCCGCACCACGCGGCGGCCGGCGCGGGCGTGCTCCAGCATCAGTGCGTGGATGTGTTCCTGGCCGGTGCTGTGGCCGCGCGCGGACTTGCCGACCTCGATGCGCTCGGCGTCGCGGCGGGCCAGCTGCAGCACCTCGGCGCTGACCAGGCGGTCGTGGAGGATCACGTCGGCCTGGTTCAGGGCGCGCAGCCCGGCCAGGGTGAGCAGGCCGGGATCGCCGGAACCGGCGCCGACCAGCACCACCGAACCGGCGGCGGCCGGCGGTTCGCCGGCCATCGCCTGCTGCAGGGCGAGCTCGGCGTCGGCCTGGCGGTGGCGGCGCAGCAGGTCCAGCACCGGTCCGTCGAGCAGGCGGTCGAAGAAACGGCGGCGCGCGCCGGTGTCGGGGAAATGCGCGCGGATGGCCGGGCGATGGCGGCCGGCCAGCTCGGTCAACCGGCCCCAGGCGTCATCGAACAGTTCTTCCAGCCGGCGGCGGACATGGCGCGCCACCATTGGCGCGGCGCCGCCGCTGGAGACGGCGATCTGCAACGCGCCGCGTTCGACCATGGCCGGTACGTGGAAGCGCGACAGCTGTGCGTCGTCCACCACGTTCACGAACAGCCGCTGCGCCTCGGCGGCGCCGGCCACCGCGCGGTTGACCACCGGCTCATCGGTGGCGGCGATCACCAGCCAGACGTCCTCGGCCAGCCAGCGGGTGTCGAACAGGCCCGGAAGCCAGTCGATGCGGCCGGCCTCGGCCAGTTCCCGCAGCGCCGGCGACAGCTGCGGCGCGCCGACCCGGGGGCGGGCGCCGGCATGCAGCAGCGCTTCGACCTTGCGCCCGGCCACCGCACCACCGCCGACCACCAGCACGGCGCGGCCGTTCAGATCGGCGAACAGGGGGAACAGGGGAGCGTCCAAGGCGGTGGGGGAGGCGGTGGCGGAAGGGATGCTGACCGTAGCCCCGGCCCCTGAAGCCCGGAAATGACTTGCGCCGCCTATTAAATTACTTTCGGTTATAAGTAGATCGGGCAATCTGACCTACAGTCATCCGTCCCCGCCGAGCCGCCTTCCCGACTCCGATGACCCTGACCCAACTGCGCTACCTGGTGGCCATTGCCGACGCCGAGCTCAACATCACGCTGGCGGCCACGCGCGTGCACGCCACCCAGCCGGGACTGTCCAAGCAGCTCAAGCAGCTGGAGGACGAGCTGGGTTTCCTGCTGTTCGTGCGCAAGGGGCGCAGCCTGGAATCGGTGACCCCGGCCGGCGGGGAAGTGATCGCCCGCGCCCGCCTGGTGCTGGCCGAGGCCAACAACATCCGCACCTACGCGGCCAACCAGCGCCGCGAGAGCCACGGCCAGCTGATCCTGACCACCACCCACACCCAGGCGCGCTTCGTGCTGCCGCCGGCGGTGGCGCGGATCAAGCTGGCCTATCCGCAGGTCAGCGTGCACCTGCAGCAGGCAGCCGAAAGCGACGCGCTGGACCTGCTCAGCCAGGGCGACGCCGACATCGCCATCGTCAGTACCGCCGGCGGCGAACCCAGCACCGGCATCGCGGTGCCGCTGTACCGCTGGCGGCGGCTGGCGCTGGTGCCCAAGGGCCATGCGCTGGACCGCGCCGGCAAGCTGCCGGACATGGCCGCGCTGGCCGCGCACCCGCTGATCAGCTACGAATCCTCGACCCGCCCGAGTTCCTCGCTGCGCCGCGCGTTCGCCACGCAGGGGCTGGAGCCGGACCTGGCGCTGACCGCGCTCGACGCCGACCTGATCAAGACCTATGTACGCGCCGGCCTGGGCGTGGGCCTGCTGGCCGAAATGGCGGTCAGTGCCGGCGACAGCGACCTGCGCGCCTGGCCGGCGCCGGCGGCGATTCCCGAGTGCGTCGCCTGGGCGGTGCTGCCGCGCGACCGCGTGCTGCGCGACTACGCACTGGAACTGGTGCACGTGCTGGCCCCGCAGATCGACAAGCGCGACCTGCGCCGCGTGCTCGACGGCAACCAGGAGGCCGACTGGCCGACGCCGCCGAGCTGGGAAGAACTGACCCAGACGATCACCAGCTGAGGCGTTGAGGCGAGGAGCGGGCAGCCCGTACCGGCGAAAGCCGAAGCATCCGCCCGACAGTTCCTGCTTTTGCTCTCTCCCGTTGCTCCCCCTGCGGCAGTCCGTCGCAGGGGCGGGCCGCGGTATCGGCTCTAAACTATCGGCGTGAACCGGTCTCCGCTCCTGCACCGCTGGATGTTGCTGCTCGCGCTGGCGGCCACGCTGCTGATGGCGTTGGCGCCGGTGGTCAGCCGCTGGGTGCAGGCCGGGCAGGGCGCGCACGCGTCCATGGCGCATGCGATGCCCGCGATGGCGATGCCGGACACCGTGCCGGCCGATCACCACGCGATGGACGCGCACGCCGGGCATGGGGCCGCCGAAAGCGCGATCGGCAAGACGCCGCCGGCCGATCCCCACGCCGCCCATGGCGAGGCCTGCGACTACTGCACCATGGCGTCGCGGCTGCTGCCGTGGCTGGCGGTGCTGCTGGTGCTGGCGCCGCTGCTGTACCGCATCGCACCGCAGTCGCCGCGCGCGACCGTCTTCGCCGCCGCCCTGCGCTGGCCGGCGCACCTGGCGCGCGGGCCGCCGCTTTTCTCCTGACGACACTTCCCCTTCTTCCCGCCGCCTGCTGCCCTCCGGCAGTACGCGGCATGTCGTACCGGAGAACCTCATGTATCCCGTTTCCCGTATGCCGGGCGTCCCGGCGTGCCTGGCCGCCTGTGTCTGCCTGGCGCTGTTTCCCCAGCCCGCTCACGCCGACGAACCCGATTCGATCAAGACGCTGGACACCCTGGTCGTCACCAGCGCCGCGCCCTCCTCTCCGCTGAACTGGGTCACCGACCCGCGCCTGCCGCGGCAGCCGGTGCCGGCCAGCGACGGCGCCGACTATCTGAAGACCGTCCCGGGCTTTTCCGCCATCCGCAACGGCGGCACCAATGGCGACCCGGTGCTGCGCGGCCTGTCCGGTTCGCGGCTGAACATCCTCAGCAACGACGGCAGCCTGATCGGCGCCTGTCCCTCGCGCATGGACAACCCGCTGTCCTACATCGCTCCTGAAACCTACGACCGGCTCACCGTCATCAAGGGCCCGCAGAGCGTGCGCTGGGGCGCGGGCGCCTCGGCCGGCACGGTGCGCTTCGAGCGCGACATGCCGCGCTTCGACGCACCGGGCATGCAGCTGCAGGCCAGCGCGCTGGGCGGCTCCAGCAACCGCAACGACCAGATGCTCGACGCCAGCTTCGGCAGCAGCCCGGGCTATGTGCGGGTGAACGGCAACCGCTCCGAGTCCGGCGACTACCGCGACGGCAACGGCGAGGTGGTGCCCTCGCGCTGGCGCAAGTGGAACGCCGATGCCGCCATCGGCTGGACGCCCGACGCTGATACCGTGCTCGAACTCAACGCCGGCACCGGCGATGCGCTGGCCCGCTATGCCGGCCGCGGCATGGACGGCGCGGCGTTCAAGCGCAGCAGCTACGGCCTGCGTTTCGAGCGCGGCAACCTGCCCGGTGCGTGGGACAAGCTGCAGGCCAACCTGTACTACAACGACGCCGACCACGTGATGGACAACTACACGCTGCGCACGCCCAACCCGCACGGCAGCATGCCGATGCCGATGGCGTCGAACGTGGAGCGGCGCACCACCGGTGGCCGCGTCGCTTCGGAGTGGCGCTGGCAGGACGTGGCCGTCGTCGCCGGCGTCGATGCCCAGGACAGCCGCCATCGCAAGCGCAACGGCATGGGCCGCGGCACCTTCCGGCAGATGCCGTGGACCCGCGACGCCGAGCTGCGCAACCACGGCGCATTCGCCGAACTGACTTTCGGCGAGGACACGCCGCGGCGCTGGGTGAGCGGCCTGCGCATGGACAGGGCGCAGGCGAAGGACCTGCGCCTGACCACCGGGATGATGGGCATGCCCAATCCCACCGCCGGGCAGACGCGCGAGGAAACGCTGGGCAGCGGCTTCCTGCGCTATGAGCGCGACCATGGCCAGGCCTGGACCTGGTACGCCGGGCTCGGCCATGCCGAGCGCATGCCCGATTACTGGGAACTGTTCTCGGCCGATGCGGGGCCGGCCGGCAGCGCCAACGCCTTCGCCGGGGTGAAGCCGGAAAAGACCACCCAGCTCGACCTGGGCCTGCAGTTCCATGGCCGCACGCTGGACGCCTGGGTGTCGGCCTATGCCGGGCGCATCCAGGACTACATCCTGTTCGCCTACCGCAGCGGCGGCATGATGGGCAGCAGCATGCGGGCGGGCAATGCCGATGCGCGCATCGCCGGCGCCGAGGCCGGGCTGGAATGGCGGCCGGTGCACGGCTGGAAGCTGGGCAGCACGCTGGCCTACGCCTGGGGCGAAAACCGCGACGAGCAGCGGCCGCTGCCGCAGATCCCGCCGCTGGAGGGGCGCTTCACCGCGTCCTGGGAGCATGCGCGCTGGTCCACCGGCGCCCTGCTGCGGGTGGTGGGCCGGCAGAACCGGGTGGCGCTGGACGAGGGCAACGTGGTCGCGCGCGATCTCGGCCCGAGCGCGGGCTTCGCCACGCTGTCGCTCAACGGCGCCTACCGCATCAGCGACGGCCTGCGCGCCAGCGCCGGCGTGGACAACCTGTTCGACCGCGCCTACGCCGAACACCTGAACCTGGCCGGCAGCGCCGATTTCGGCTTCCCTGCCGATCCGGTGCGGATCAACGAACCGGGCCGCACCTTCTGGTTGAAGCTGGATTACCGCTACTGACGCGTACTCCCCCGCTGCCGGCCAACCGGCAGCGGGATGCCTGTGGCATGCTCGCCCGACCGGGCCGGAGGATGCGTGGATGACGCGATGGGCAGTGGCATACGCCAGTACCGCCGTGGCCGGGCTGGCGGTGGCCGACCTGGATCGCCTGCTGGTCGATGCGCGGGCGCACAACCATCTGGAGGGCGTCACCGGTGTCCTGCTCCACGATGGCCGCCGCTTCTTCCAGTACATCGAGGGACCGGAAGGTAGCGTGGCACGCATCTATGCGCGCATCCGCGCCTCGCGCCTGCATGTCGAACTGGTGGAACTGCAGAACGGCCCGGTGGAACAGCTGTATTTCACCCGGTGGCACATGGGCTGCAGCCATACGAAGGGCAGCGTGCTGCAGACGTTGAGCAGCCGCCAGTGGCGACAGGAGGCGCGCTATCTGCACGAAGACGTGGCGCGTACCGGCGAGGCGCCGGGCCTGCGCGAGCTGCTCGCGTTCTGGGAGCGGCAGCAGGAAGCCGCGGACGCCTGATCCCACCGCGCCGGCCGTCTTCCCGGCCGGCATCGAATCTTGCGATACCCCGCATCGTTGCCCGGCCCGCGCCGGACGCGGTCACATCTCGTGCAGGCCGCACTCGCGCTTGAGCCCGAAGAAGCGGGTGTCCTCCTCGCGCATGCCCGGCTCCCAGCGACGGGTGGTGTGGTAATCGCCGATGGAGACATAGCCCTGTTCCCACAGCGGGTGATAGGGCAGGTCGTGCTGCTTGAGGTACCGCCACACGTCGCGGTCGCTCCAGTCGGCGATCGGGTTGACCTTCCAGCGCCCCTCGCGGCGCTGCAGGACCGGTGTGGCGGCGCGGCTGGCCGACTGGCTGCGGCGCAGGCCGGTGAACCAGGTGCCGGCCTGCAGTTCGTCCAGGGCGCGCTTCATCGGCTCGACCTTGCGCAGGTTGTTGTACTGCTCGATGCCGACCAGTCCCTGTTCCCACAGGCGGCCATGGCGCGCTTCCATCCACGCGCGGCTGACCAGCGGCCGGTACACCTTCAGGTTCAGGCCCAGCCGCTGGGTCAGTTCGTCGGCGAAGCGGTAGGTTTCCGGGAACAGGTAGCCGGTGTCGATCAGGATCACCGGGATGTCGGGCTGCTGGCGGCTGAGCAGGTGCAGGGCCACCGCCGACTGCGCGCCGAAGCTGGAGGACAGCACGTGGGTGCCCGGCGTGTGCCGCAGCGCCCAGTGCACGCGCTGCTCGGCGTCCATAGTTTCCAGCCGCGCGCCAAGCGTGGCGGCGTCCTCGTCCAGGGGCGCGAGGGTCTCGTCGTTGAGGGGGGGCAGGGACAGGGCGTTCATGCGTGCAGTTCCACGGCGATCTGGCGGTGGGTCGGGTAGGGCGGCAGCTCGATCAGGCCGCTGCGGTGCAGGAAGTCGCCGAAGCGTTCGTCGCTCCCACGTTCCGCGGCGTAGCGGGCCAGCAGCGGGTCGAGGGCTTCGAGGATCTGCGCCTCGGTGATGTTGTCGCGGTACAGCGTGTTCAGGCGCTGGCCGCGGTGGTCGCCGCCGAGGAACAGGTTGTAGCGGCCCGGTGCCTTGCCGACCAGGGCGATCTCGGCCAGGTAGGGGCGCGAGCAGCCATTCGGGCAGCCGGACACGCGCAGCAGGATCGGCGCCTCGCGCAGGCCATGCCGGGCGAGCAGCGGTTCCAGCGCGGCCAGGAAGCCGGGCAGGTAGCGTTCGGCTTCGGCCATCGCCAGCGCGCAGGTGGGCAGCGCCACGCAGGCCACGGCGCTGCGGGCGGTGGCGGTGGGCGCGTTGTTCTCCAGGTCCAGCCCGTGCTGCGCGGCCAGCGCGTCGATGCGCGCGCGCTGCGCCGCGGGCACGCCGGCGACGATCACGTTCTGGTTGGCGGTCATGCGGAACTCGCCCTGGTGCACCCTGGCGATCTCGCGCATGCCGGTCAGCAGCGGGCGCCCCGGGGTGTCGGCGATGCGGCCGCACGGCAGGGACAAGGTGAGATGCCACAGGCCGTCCTCGCCCTCGACCCAGCCGAAGCGGTCGCCGTTGTGCTCGAACAGGAACGGCCGCGCCGGCTGCAGCCGGAAGCCGGCGCGCTCCTCCATCATCGCCACGATCCTGTCCGAACCGTGGTCGTCGATGGTGTACTTGAAACGCGCGTGCTTGCGTTCCTCGCGGTCGCCCAGGTCGCGCTGCACGGTGATGGCGGCCTCGGCGATGGCGAACACCTGCTCCGGCGCGACGAAGCCGATCACATTGCCCACGCGCGGGTAGTGCGCGGCGATGCCGTGGCTGGCGCCCATGCCGCCGCCGATGGCCACGTTGAAGCCGGCGAGCTCGCCGGCGTCGTCGACGATGGCGATCAGGCCCAGGTCGTTGGCGAACACGTCCACGTCGTTGTAAGGCGGCACTGCCACGGCGATCTTGAACTTGCGCGGCAGGTAGGCGTCGCCGTAGACCGGCTCGTGCTCGGCACCGCTCCCGGCCACCTTCTCCTCGTCCAGCCAGATCTCGTAGTAGGCGCGGGTGGCCGGCTTGAAGCGCAGCGACAGCTGCTGCGCCCAGTCGTGCACCTGCGCGTGCAGGGCCGACTGCAGCGGGTTGCTGGCGCCGAGCACGTTGCGGTTGACGTCGCCGCAGGCCGAGACGGTATCCATCGCGGCGGAATTTATCGCCTGCATCGTCGCCTTCAGTTCGCGCTTGATCACGCCGTGGAACTGGAAGGTCTGGCGCGTGGTCACGCGCAGCGAATGGTTGGCGTAAGTGGTGGCGATCCCGTCGAGCTTGAGCCACTGCTGCGGGGTGAACACGCCGCCCGGCGCGCGGATGCGGATCATGAACTGGTGCGCGGGTTCCAGCTTCTGCCGGCGGCGCTCGTCGCGCAGGTCGCGGTCGTCCTGCTGGTAGCTGCCGTGGAACTTGATGGTGCGCTGGTCCTCGAAGTTCAGCGAGCCGGTGGTGGCATCGCCCAGGCCCTCGACAATGGTGCCGCGCAGGCGCCGGCTTTCGAGTTTGATCTTTTCTACGGAAGGATGGGACATGGCGGGGAGTGTCTGCGCTGTATGCAGGAGCGAGCTGCGTCGCTCCTGCGGAGGATTCGGAAGGGGTCAGTAGACGTCGCGGGCGTAGCGGCCATCGCGCTGCAGGCCGGACAGGTAGCCGGCCGCGGCCTCGGCGTCGCCGCCGTTGTGCGCGGCGACGATGTTCAGCAGAGCGGCATGCACGTCCTTGCCCATGCCGATCGCGCCGCACACGTACAGGTGCGCGCCGCCCTGCAGCCAGTCGTACAGGTCGCGGCCCTGTTCGCGCAGGCGCTGCTGCACGTAGACCTTTTCGGCCTGGTCGCGGGAGAAGGCCAGGTCGAGGCGATGCAGTTCCTTGCGCTGCAGGGCGTCCTGCCACTCGACCTGGTAGAGGAAGTCGCGGTTGAAATGGCGGGCGCCGAAGAACAGCCAGTTGCGGCCGGCGGCGCCGGTTTCGGCACGCTCCTGCACGAAGCCGCGGAACGGCGCCACGCCGGTGCCGGGGCCGATCATGATGATGTCGCGGCTGGCATCGACCGGCACGCGGAAGCGTTCGTTGGGCTCGACGAACACCGGCACCTGCGCGCCTTCCTCCAGCGCCGCCAGGAAGGCGCTGGCGGCACCGACATGGTCGCGGCCATGCGCGTCATAGGCCAGTTCGTCCACGGTCAGGTGGACCTCGTCGCCGACCCGCTTGCGGCTGGAGGCGATCGAGTACAGGCGGTGTGCGGCCGGGCGCAGCATGGCGACCAGCGCGCTGGCGTCCCAGTCCGCTGGCCAGCGGTGCAGCACGTCGACCAGTTGATGGTCGGCGAATACGGCGGCCAGTTCGCCGGCGCGCGCCGGTTCCAGCAGGCCCGCCAGATCGGCGTTGCCGCTGCGCTCGGCCACGGTCGCCAGCAGCGGGCGCGAGAGGCGGGTCAGTTCGCGCTGTTCGCCCAGCCACTGCGCCAGCGGGCGGGTGTGGCCGTCGTGGGTGACGCCGGTGTCGCCGTCCAGGCCGGTGGCTGCGAGGACGGCGTCGACCAGTTGCGGCGGGTTGCGATGGACGATGCCCAGCGCGTCGCCCGGCTCGTAGTGCAGGCCGCTGCCTTCCAGCGAAAGTTCTAGGTGATGCACGTGCTTGTCGCTGCGCCCGTAGTGGCCATAGGCCGGGCCCTTGAAGTCGCGGCCGCTGACCCGCTGCCGCGCCAGCAGTTCGGCATGGAACGGATGCTGCGCGCTGTGCGCCGCGCTCTGTCCCTGGCGCAGCGGGGTGACGTTGTTGACGGCCGGCGCGGCGCTTTCGCCGAGCGTCCGGCGCGCATCGGCCAGCGCGCGGGCGCGCCACGGCGCCGCCACGCTCTCGATGTCCAGGTCGGCCTCGCCTGCCGGCTGCAGGCGATGCGCGCCGAGTTCGGCCAGGCGCGCGTCCAGCCTGCGGCCGATGCCGCAGAAATCGGCGTAGCTGGAATCGCCCAGGCCGAGCACGGCGTACCTGAGTTCGGGCAGTTTGGGTGCGCGCTTGCCGGCGATGAACTCGACCAGGCCGATGGCGTCGTCCGGCGGGTCGCCTTCGCCCTGGGTGCTGATGACGATGTAGAGCAGGCGCTCGCCGGCCAGCTCCCGGGTGGGGTAGGCGTCGGCGCGGACCAGGCGTACCGCCAGCCCGGCCGCTTCGGCCTCGCCGGCCAGCTGTTCGGCGGCGCGGCGCGCGTTGCCGGTCTGGCTGCCGTAGACGATGGTCAGCCGGCCCGAGGCCTGCGCGGCCGGCTGGCCGCCGGCGATCACCGCCAGCGACGGCGGCGGATGGCCCTGGGCCAGGCCGGCGGCGAAGCCGGACAGCCACCACAGGCTGTTGCCGTCCAGGCCGTCCACCAGGCGCGTCAGCAGGACCCTGCGGTCGTCGGGCAGGGGGCTGGGAGGCACGGTGGCAGCGGCGGCGGTCATGTCCTGTCCGGTCTGGGATGGGGTGACCGATGCTAGGGAGGCGCCCTGCGCGGGGGAAAGGATGGGCGGTTATCGGTTCATGCCCTGCGTTTATTTCTGCGCGGGGCGGGCGGGCCGCACACTCGCTGCCCTGCCGGGGACTCCACCGGTCCGCGCTGTTACCCTTCTCCCGTTCCCCTACGTGCAGCTCCTGAATCCTCCGCAATGACCGTTACCGCCCCCCTGTCGCACCTCGACCGGCTGGAAGCCGAAAGCATCCACATCCTGCGCGAGGTCGCGGCCGGCTTCTCCAACCCGGTGCTGCTGTATTCGGTCGGCAAGGACAGCTCGGTGCTGCTGCACCTGCTGCTCAAGGCGTTCGCGCCCGGGGTGCCGCCGATCCCGCTGCTGCACGTGGACACGCGCTGGAAGTTCCGCGAGATGATCGCCTTCCGCGACCGCCGCGTCGCCGAGACCGGCGTGGACCTGCGCGTGCACATCAATCCCGACGGCATCGCCCAGGACATCGGCCCGGTGAGCCACGGCGCGTCCGTGCACACCGACGTGATGAAGACCCAGGGCCTGAAGCAGGCGCTGGACAAGTGGAAGTTCGATGCGGCCATCGGCGGCGCGCGCCGCGACGAGGAGAAGTCGCGGGCCAAGGAACGCGTGTTCTCGTTCCGCAACGACCGCCACCGCTGGGATCCCAAGAACCAGCGCCCGGAGCTGTGGAACCTGTACAACGCGCGCATCCATGCCGGCGAGAGCGTGCGCGCGTTCCCGCTGTCCAACTGGACCGAACTGGACATCTGGCTCTACATCTACCGCGAGAAGATCCCGGTGGTGCCGCTGTACTTTGCCGCCGAGCGGCCGGTCGTGGAGCGCGACGGCAGCCTGATCATGGTCGACGACGAGCGCCTGCCGCTGCATCCGGGCGAAGTGCCGCAGCTGCGCAGGGTGCGTTTCCGCACGCTGGGCTGCTACCCGCTGACCGGCGCCATCGAGTCCGAGGCCGACACGCTGGAGAAGATCATCGCCGAGATGCTGGTGTCCACCAGTTCCGAGCGGCAGGGCCGGCTGATCGACCACGACCAGTCCGCCTCGATGGAGAAGAAGAAGCTGGAGGGCTATTTCTGATGAACGCGGTCGCCACTTCTTCCGATATCTCGGCCTACCTGCAGCAGCACGAGTCCAAGCCGCTGCTGCGCTTCATCACCTGCGGCAGCGTCGACGACGGCAAGAGCACGCTGATCGGGCGCCTGCTGTACGAGAGCAAGCGCCTGTTCGACGACCAGCTGGCCGCGCTGGAGGCCGACAGCCGCCGCCACGGCACCCAGGGCGAGCGCATCGACTACGCGCTGCTGCTGGACGGCCTGGCCGCAGAGCGCGAGCAGGGCATCACCATCGACGTGGCCTACCGCTACTTCGATACGGACCGCCGCAAATACATCGTCGCCGACTGCCCGGGCCACGAGCAGTACACCCGCAACATGGCCACCGGCGCCTCCACCGCCGACCTGGCGGTGGTGCTGGTGGACGCGCGCAAGGGCCTGCTGCAGCAGACCCGCCGCCACAGCTACATCATCTCGCTGCTCGGCATCGGCCAGGTGGTGCTGGCGGTCAACAAGATGGACCTGGTCGATTACGACCAGGCCGTGTTCGAGCGTATTGCCGGCGAGTACCGCACGCTGGCCGCGCAGCTGGGCATCGCCAACGTGCAGGCCATCCCGCTGTCGGCGCTGGAAGGGCAGAACCTGTCCGCGCGCTCGGCGCTGATGCCATGGTACGCCGGCCCCAGCCTGCTCGAGCACCTGGACACGGTGACGATCAGCGGCCACGACGCCGACAGCGGCCTGCGCCTGCCGGTGCAGTGGGTCAACCGGCCCAACCAGGATTTCCGCGGTTTCGCCGGCACCATCGCCGCTGGCCGCGTGTCCGCCGGCGACGCGGTGGTGGTGCTGCCC
This sequence comes from Stenotrophomonas sp. PS02297, assembly GCF_029959705.1. Classification (NCBI taxonomy): domain Bacteria; kingdom Pseudomonadati; phylum Pseudomonadota; class Gammaproteobacteria; order Lysobacterales; family Lysobacteraceae; genus Stenotrophomonas; species Stenotrophomonas sp. PS02297. The sequence goes on from NZ_JASCOS010000063.1 coordinate 13,355, forward strand.
TCGGCACGCCGTTCCACGGTGCGCGAGGTGCTGGGCCCGGACGGTCCGCTGGATGCCGCTACCGCCGGGCAGGCGGTGACCCTGACCCTGGCCGACGAGATCGACGTCAGCCGCGGCGACGTCATCGCCGCAGCCGGCGAACCGCCGGAAGTGGCCGACCAGTTCGCCGCGCACGTGCTGTGGATGGACGATGCCGCGCTGCTGCCCGGCCGCCCGTACTGGCTGCAGATCGGCAGCCGCACCGTGGCCGCCAGCGTCAGCGAGATCAAGCACCGCATCGACGTGAACACGCAGGACAAGCTGGCGGCCAAGCGGCTGGAGCTGAACGAGGTCGGCTACTGCAACCTGTCGCTGGACGAGCCGATCGCCTTCGAGCCCTATGCCCGCAACCGCGCGCTGGGCGGCTTCATCCTGATCGACCGCCAGAGCAACGCCACCGTCGCCGCCGGCACCCTGGATTTCGCCCTGCGCCGCGCCGGCAACGTGCACTGGCAGCACCTGGACGTGGACAAGGCCGCGCGCGCGCGGATCAAGGGGCAGACGCCCAGGGTGCTGTGGTTCACCGGCCTGTCCGGCGCCGGCAAGTCCACGATCGCCAACCAGGTGGAAAAGCGCCTGCATGCGCGCGGCTGCCACACTTTCCTGCTCGACGGCGACAACGTCCGCCACGGTCTGAACCGCGACCTGGGCTTCACCGACGAGGACCGGGTGGAGAACATCCGCCGCGTGGCCGAAGTGGCGAAACTGATGGTCGATGCCGGCCTGGTCGTGCTGGTCAGCTTCATCTCGCCATTCCGCGCCGAGCGGCAGATGGCCCGCGAGCGCTTCGCCGAGGGCGAGTTCGTCGAGATCTTCGTCGACGTGCCGCTGGAGGTCGCCGAGTCGCGCGACGTGAAGGGCCTGTACCGCAAGGCGCGGGCCGGGCAGATTCCCAACTTCACCGGCATCGACTCGCCCTACGAGCCGCCGGAAGCGCCGGAACTGCACCTGTATGCCGACGGCGAGGCGCTGGATGCGATGGCCGACCAGGTGGTGCGGCTGGCACTGCGCTGAGGTATCGCGCCGGGCCCTGTCCGGGGCTGCGCCGCGCTGCCTGCGTGGCAGGGTACGCGGGCAGATGGGTGCCCGCGCCGTTGGTGCGGGCCGTGGAGTAGCGTGGCGGGCGGACAACGCCGTGCGGTCCGGCTCCACCGGGCTCCGCCCTGGCCCACATCCGCCCTGCGCGGCAGCTTCCCGGCAGGGAGAACGGAATCGGGCAGCGCTGGCTGGCTTGTTCCGCCGCCCGCCGGCCCGGCGCAGCCTTCGCCATAACGCCCGGCAATGGCAGCTTGCGGTTTGTTTGCACTGCAGCCCCACCCAATGGCACATCCGGACTGTCATCCGCGCCGGCTAGACTGCCCGATCGTGTATCTGACGGGATTGCGTATGTTGGGGCGTTTTGCCGCCACCGTAGCCGGTGGCTCTGTCTTGGCGCTGGCACTGGCCGCCTGTGGGCGCGGGGCCGGCGACGCTCCGCGCGCGCAGGGTGGCGCCGTGCCGGTCACCACCCAGGTGGTCGCGCATTCGACCTGGAACGACACCCTGCAGGCGATCGGCACCGCCAAGGCGCGCGAGTCGGTGACCGTCACCGCCAAGGTCAGCGAGATCATCGACGCGGTGCATTTCCGCAGCGGCCAGGAAGTGGCCGCCGGCACGCCGCTGGTGACCCTGCGCATCGACGCCCAGCAGGCCGCGCTGGCCCAGGCCCAGGCCACCTTCGACGAGGCCGACCGGCTGTATCGCCGGCAGAGCGAACTGGCGACCCAGCAGCTGGTCGCCAGCTCCACCCTGGATACGCAGAAGTCGATCCGCGACGCTGCCGAAGCGCGGGTGCGGCAGATGCGCGCGGACGTATCCGACCGCCAGGTGCGGGCGCCGTTCGCCGGCGTGCTCGGCATCCGCCAGGTCAGCCCCGGCTCGCTGGTCACCCCGACCACGGTCATCGCCACGCTGGACGACATCTCGCGCATGCATGTCGATTTCCAGGTGCCGGAAGCCGAGCTGGCCTCGCTCAAGCCCGGCGACAAGGTCAGCGGCAGCAGCATCGCCTATCCGGGGCGCGGCTTCGACGGCGAGGTCAGCACGGTCGATGCGCGGGTGGATCCGGGCAGCCGCGCGGTCACCGTGCGCGCCGATTTCCCCAATCCCGACCATGCCCTGCGCCCGGGCATGCTGCTGGACGTGCGCGTGTTCCGCCCCGAGCGGCAGGCGCTGGTGATCCCTGAGATCGCGGTGGTGCAGGTCGGCCGCGATTCCTATGTGTTCCGGGTCAAGGACGACGCCACCGTCGAGCGCGTCGACGTCAAGACCGGCACCCGCCGCTCCGGCGTGGTCGAGATCGTGCAGGGGCTGGAGGCCGGGCAGCGCATCGTCGTGGACGGCACCGGCAAGCTGCGCCCGGGCCTGCGCATCGAAGATGCGAAGGCCGCGCCGGCCGCCGAGGCCGCGGCCGGATGAAGCTGTCGGACCTCTCCATCAAGCGGCCGGTGCTGGCCGTGGTGATGAGCCTGCTGCTGGTGGTGCTGGGGCTGATGTCCTTCAACCGCCTGACCCTGCGCGAACTGCCGGCGATCGACCCGCCCATCGTTTCGGTCTCGGTCGATTACACCGGCGCCTCGGCGGCGGTGATCGAGAGCCGCATCACCCAGGTGCTGGAAGACGCGCTGGCCGGCATCGAGGGCATCGACACCATCAATGCGCGCAGTACCAACGGCCGCGCCTCGGTGAGCATCGAGTTCACCGCCAACCGCGACATCGAGGCCGCCGCCAACGACGTGCGCGACGCGGTCAGCCGCGTTGCCGACCGCATGCCCGAGGAGGCGCGCCCGCCGGAAGTGGCCAAGGTCGAGAGCGACGCCGATCCGATCATCTGGTTCAACATGAGCTCATCGGCGATGGACACGCTGGAGCTCAGCGACTACGCCGAACGCTACGTGGTCGACCGCTTCTCCAGCATCGACGGCGTCGCGCGGGTGATGATCGGCGGCCGCCAGCGCTACGCCATGCGCATCTGGCTGGACCGCGACCAGCTGGCCGCGCGCGGGCTGACCGTGGGCGAGGTGGAAACCGCGCTGCGCAACGAGAACGTGGAGCTGCCGGCCGGACGCATCGAATCGGCCGACCGCGATTTCACCCTGCGCGTGGAGCGCAGCTACGTGGCTCCGGCCGACTTCGCCAGCATCCCGCTGGGCAAGGGCAACGACGGTTACGTGGTGCGGTTGGGCGACGTGGCCAAGGTGGAGCTGGCCTCGGCCGAGCGCCGCGCCTATTACCGCAGCAACGGCGAGCCCGGCATCGGCATGGGCATCGTCAAGACCTCCACCGCCAACGCGCTGGACGTGGCCCGGGCCACCCGCGCCGAGGCCGAGCGCATCGCCAAAACGCTGCCGGCCGGCACCCATATCTTCGTCGCCTTCGACAACACCACCTTCATCGAGGCGGCGGTGGAGCGCGTCTACGCCACCCTGGTGGAGGCGATGCTGCTGGTGCTGGTGGTGATCTGGCTGTTCCTGGGCAGCCTGCGCGCGGCGCTGATCCCGGCGGTGACGGTACCGGTGTGCCTGGTGGCGGCGTTCATCGCGCTGTTCGCCTTCGGCTTCTCGATCAACCTGTTCACCCTGCTGGCGCTGGTGCTGTGCATCGGCCTGGTGGTGGACGACGCCATCGTGGTGGTGGAGAACGTGCAGCGCCGCATCGACCTGGGCGAACCGCCGCTGGTGGCCGCGCGGCGCGGCACCGCGCAGGTGGCGTTCGCGGTGATCGCCACCACCGCGGTGCTGGTGGCGGTGTTCCTGCCGGTCGGTTTCCTCGAAGGCAATACCGGCCGGTTGTTCCGCGAGCTGGCGGTGGCGCTGGCCGCGGCGGTGGCGCTGTCGGCCTTCGTCGCACTGACCCTGACGCCGATGATGGCCTCCAAGCTGCTCAAGCCGCACAGCGAGCAGAAGACCAACCGCATCAATGGCTTCATCAATCGCCAGCTGGCGCGCGTGGCCGCGGCTTACGGCCGCGTGCTGGACCGTCATGTGCAGCGCAGCTGGATGTTCGGCCTGGTGATGCTGGCCGCGCTGGGCGCGAGCTGGGGCCTGTTCCGGATGCTGCCCTCGGAACTTGCGCCGGCCGAGGACCGCGGCTCGTTCCAGATCATGATCGACGGCCCGGAAGGCGCCGGCTTCGACTACACCGTCGGCCAGGTGCAGCAGGTCGAGCGCATCGTCGGCCGCTTCGTCGGCCCGAAGGAGCCGATCGTGCGCGCCAACCCGCGCGTGCCCGGCGGCTGGGGCAGCAACGAGGAAATGCACACCGGCCGCATCAGCGTGTTCCTGCAGCCGTGGCGCGAGCGCCGTGAGGCCACCACCGATGTCGCCAACGCGCTGCAGAAGGAGCTCAACGGCCTGAGCGGCGTGCGCGTGCGCACCCAGGTCGGCGGCGGCCTGGTGCGCAGCTTCGGGCAGCCGTTCCAGGTGGTGCTGGGCGGTCCGGAATACGCCGAGATCGCGCAGTGGCGCGACCGCCTGCTGGCGCGCATGGCCGATTATCCGGGCCTGGTCGGCGCCGATTCGGACTACAAGGAAACCCGCCCGCAGATGCGGGTGAACATCGACCGCCAGCGTGCCGCCGACCTGGGCGTGAGCGTGACCGACATCGGCCGCGCGCTGGAAACGATGATGGGCTCGCGCCGCGTCACCACCTTCGTCGACAACGGCGAGGAATACGACGTGCTGGTGCAGGCCGGGCGCGAGGGCCGCACCTCGCCGGCCGACCTGGCGGCGATCCAGGTGCGCGCGCGCTCGGGCGAACTGGTGCCGCTGTCCAACCTGGTCAGCCTCAGCGAAGTGGCCGAGGCCGGCACCCTGAACCGCTTCAACCGGCTGCGCTCGATCACCATCAGCGCCAGCGTCGCGCCCGGCCACACGCTGGGCGAGACCATCGCCTGGGTGCAGCAGGTCGCGCGCGAGGAGCTGCCCGAGTACGCGCAGATCGACTGGAAGGGCGAGTCGCGCGAGTACCAGAGCGCCGGCAGCGCGGTGCTGCTGACCTTCGCCATGGCCCTGCTGGTGGTCTACCTGGTGCTGGCCGCGCAGTTCGAGAGCTTCATCCACCCGCTGGTGATCATGCTCACCGTGCCGCTGGGCGTGCTCGGCGCCTTCGTCGGCCTGTACCTCAGCGGCGGCACGCTCAACCTGTTCAGCCAGATCGGCATCGTCATGCTGGTCGGCCTGGCGGCCAAGAACGGCATCCTGATCGTGGAGTTCGCCAACCAGCTGCGCGACGAGGGCCGCAACGTGCACCAGGCCATCGTCGAGGCCTCAACGGTACGCCTGCGCCCGATCCTGATGACCTCCATCGCCACCGTGGTCGGCGCGGTGCCGCTGGTGCTGGCCGGCGGCCCGGGTTCGGCCAGCCGCGGCACCATCGGCGTCGTGGTGATCTTCGGCGTCGCCGTCTCCACCTTCCTGTCGCTGTTCGTGGTGCCGGCGTTCTACGCGCTGCTGGCACCGTATACGCAGTCGCCGGAAACGGTGGCCAACGAACTGGCCAGGCAGGAGAGCCAGACGCCGTCGGTGGGTGGGCATGCGTGAACCGCCGGCCGCCGCTGGCGTGCAACTGCGGCGGTGGCGGCCGGAAGACCTGGCGTCGCTGCTGCGGCATGCCGACGATGCGGACGTCTCGCGCGGGCTGAGCACGCGCTTCCCGCATCCCTACACCCGCGCCGACGGCGAGGCGTTCCTGTCCGGGCAGGTGGTGGATCTGTCCGCGCCGGTGTTCGCCCTGGAGATCGACGGTGAGGCCTGCGGCGGCATCGGCGTGCAGCCCGGCAGCGGCGAGCGCCGCCACGGCGCGACGCTCGGCTATTGGCTGGGCCGGCGCCACTGGGGGCAGGGGATCATGACCCGGGTCGTGGCCGTTTTCGCGCCCTGGGTGATGGACGAACTGGGCCTGTACCGGCTGGCGGCGCAGGTCATGACCGGCAATCCCGCCTCGGCGCGGGTGCTGCTCAACAACGGCTTCACCGAGGAGGGCCTGGAACGCCAGGCCGTGCTCAAGGACGGCATGCTGCACGACCTGCGCTGCTTCTCCCGCCTGCGGGCGTGGCCCCGGCCCACAACCGGCGGCTATACCCCCTGACGTCCTGGTTATCTCCTGCCTGGAAGGCAGGGGTCGCGACATCTGCCTATCGCTGCGGAATCATGGAAGAATCGGCAGCTTGCCTGCTTTCCCTTCAGCTACCCGGGAGCCCGCGTGGAATCCATCGTCGAATTCGTAAATGGCATCATCTGGAGCAATGCGCTGATCTTCATGTGCCTGGGCGCTGGCCTGTGGTTCACCCTGCGCACCCGCTTCATGCAGATCCGTGGTTTCGCGGAGATGTGCCGCCTCACCGTGCGCGGGCAGAAATCCGACGCGGGCGTGTCCTCGTTCCAGGCGCTGGCCATGTCGATGGCCGGGCGCATGGGCATCGGCAACATCGCCGGCGTCGCCACCGCCATCGCCTACGGCGGTCCGGGCGCGATCTTCTGGATGTGGGTGATGGGCTTCCTCGGTGCTTCCACCTCCTATGTGGAATCGACGCTGGCGCAGATCTACAAGACCAAGGATGCCGAAGGCCGCTACCGCGGCGGCCCGGCCTACTACATCGAAAAGGCGATGGGCCTGAAGTGGTATGCGGCGACCTTCGCCGTGGCCACGGTCATCGCCGCCGGTTTCCTGCTGCCGGGCGTGCAGGCCAACGCCATCGCCGACAGCGCGGTCAACGTGCTGTGCACCGGTGCCGACGCCTGCGCAACGGTGGGTGGGGCGGCCAGCATGAAGCTGTGGATCGGCCTGGCCGTGGCGGTGCTGCTGGGCGTGATCATCTTCGGCGGCGTCAAGCGCATCGCCAGCTTCGCCGAAGTGATCGTGCCGTTCATGGCGCTGGGCTTCATCCTGATGGCGATCGTGGTGATGATGCTCAACGCCAGCAAGGTGCCGACGATGTTCGCCGACATCTTCTCCAGCGCGTTCGGCGCGCATGCGGCGTTCGGCGGCATCATCGGCCAAGCCATCGCCTGGGGCGTCAAGCGCGGCATCTACGCCAACGAGGCCGGCCAGGGCACCGGCCCGCACGCCGCGGCCGCGGCCGAGGTCTCGCACCCGGCCAAGCAGGGTTACGTGCAGGCTTTCGCCATCTACTTCGACACCATGCTGGTGTGCACCTCCACCGCGTTCCTGGTGCTGTCCACCGGCATGTACAACGTGTTCCGTGAAGTGGCCGAAGGCGGGGTCACCCGGCTGGAAGCCATCGTCACCGGCGTACCCGGCGTGCAGCCCTCCGAAGGCGCGCTGTTCACCCAGGCCGCGGTGGAATCGGTGCTGCCGGGCTGGGGCGCGGGCTTCGTGGCGCTGGCGCTGTTCTTCTTCGCCTTCACCACGATCATGGCCTACTACTACATGGCCGAGACCAACCTGACCTACCTGGCCGGCAGCAACCGCACGCATCCGGCTGCGACGCTGCTGCTGCGCCTGGGCATCATGGGCATGGTGGTGTTCGGCGCCTTCCACAACGCCAAGATGGCGTGGGCGCTGGGCGACATCGGCGTTGGCCTGATGGCCTGGCTCAACGTGGTGGCGATCCTGATCCTGCAGAAGCCGGCGATGCTGGCGCTGACCGACTACGAGCGGCAGAAGAAGCAGGGCCTGGACCCGGTCTTCAATCCCGATGCCCTGGGCATCAAGAACGCCGATTTCTGGCGCGGCAACAAGTAAGCGAGCGCGAGCGCAGTGAACAGCCCCTGGAACAACCGCCGTCCTTCCGCACGTCCCCCGCGTGCCACGCCGCTGGCACCCGCCGGCGGGCGCGGCGAGGGTGATGGCCCCATCCGCGGCAACGACGAACTGCGCCTGTACGGCGTCAATGCGGTGCTGGCGATGCATGCGCGCCGTCCGCAGGCGTTGCGCAAGCTGTACCTGGCCGAGGCGCTGATCCCGCGTTTGCAGCCGCTGCTGAAGTGGTGCGTGGCCAACCGTGTGGGTTATCGGGTGGTGGGCGAGGGCGACCTCAACAAGCTCGCCGCCACCACCCACCACGAAGGCGTGGTGGCCGACGTGCTGCGCGACGAACCGCAGCCGCTGGCCGCCTGGCTGGCGGCGCTCGGCGACGGGCCGGCGCTGGCGCTGTGGCTGGATGGCGTGGGCAACCCGCACAACTTCGGCGCGATCCTGCGTTCGGCCGCGCACTTCGGCGCGGCCGGCATCCTGCTGCCGGCCGATTCGACGCTGAGCCTGTCC
>NZ_JASCOS010000064.1:0-21587 GCF_029959705.1 Stenotrophomonas sp. PS02297
GTGGGACGGGGTGTGGTGGGCTCGGCGTTGTGTATAAGCGACTGGTAGCGCGGGGCAACGCCCCGCTGAAGCGTTCCCTGCATTCCCGATAGAGCCCCGCCGGGCGTTGCCCGGCGCTACAAGAGTCACGCCCCCCGCCGCCCTGTAGAGCGGGGCAACGCCCCGCTGGCGCGTTCCCGGCAAGGTTCCAGCCGGTGCGTGGCCAACATCGCACGGCGTTGCCGCGGCACATGCCCGCCTCCGGCCGCCCCCTCTCGTTTGTGCCCGACGATGGGCTTGGGCCATCATCGTCCGCAATCATCGCCGGGAAGGGAGTTCCATGGGTATGGATGCATCGCGTCGCCGGTTTCTGGGATGGAGCAGTGGCATGCTGGCGGGATTGTCCTTGCCCCCGGCCATCGCGGGAACCCACGCCGCATCCGCCATCGCAGTGCCTCCCGCCACCGGCAGCACCGCGCTGTATGCCCGTGCCCTGGTCCTGGATGCCAACGCGCTGGCCTCGGTCGGCGCGCTGCTGCACGACGACGACCTGGCCCTGCACCTGCGCCAGATCAGGGAATCGGGAATCAGCGCGATCAAGACCACGCTCGGCGGCGCGGCCGGCTCGTTCGAGGAAACCGTCGCCGACATCGCCCGCGCGCAGCAGCTGATCGACTCCCATCCCGGGCTGTTCCTGAAGGTCGTCGACCACGGCGACATGGCCCGCGCCAAGCGCGAGGGCAAGGTCGCGCTGATCTTCTCGTTCGAAGCCACGACCATGCTGGAGGACAAGGTCGAACGCATCGACCTGTTCCGCGGACTCGGCGTGCGGGTCATGCAGCTTTCCTACAATCGCGCCTCCGCGTTCGGCGGCGGCAGCCTGGACGATGCGTCGATGGGCCTGAGCGCACTCGGGCGCGAGGCCATCGCCCGGATGAACGCACTGGGCGTGGCACTGGATCTGAGCCATTCCAATGCGCGCACCACCCAGGAAGGCATCGAAGCCAGCCGCACGCCGCCGCTCATCACCCATGCCGGCTGCAGCGCGGTCTTCGAGCATCCGCGCAACAAGGGCGATGCGGAACTGCGGGCGCTGGCCGACAAGGGCGGCGTGGTCGGCATCTACATGCTGCCCTTCCTCACCGAGGACAACCGCCAGCCGCTGCTGGCCGACTACATCGCCCACCTCGAACATGCGCTGCGCGTATGCGGCGAAGACCATGTCGGCATCGGCACGGACGCGCTGTTCTTCCCGGTCGACGAGAAGGACATCCGGGAAATGGACCTGCAGATGCGCGAGCGCCAGCGTAGCGGCACCGGCGCGCCGGGCGAGAACCGCACGCCCTACCTGCCCGACGCCAATACCCCGCGCAGGCTCGCCCTGGTGGCCGACGCCCTGCTGCGCCGCGGCCATGCGCCGCGGGTGGTGGAGAAGGTGCTGGGCGCGAACTTCGCCCGCGCCTTCGGCGACATCTGGGGAAGCGGCTGAGGCCGCCCGGGCGCTACTCGAACGCGCCGACGCTGTCGTGGCTGAGGTTGTCGAAGCGGGTGTATTCGCCGAAGAACTTCAGCTTGCACGAGCCGGTCGGGCCACCACGGTGCTTGCCGATGATGATCTCGGCCAAGCCCTTGTCCGGCGAGTTTTCCTTGTTGTAGTACTCGTCGCGGTAGATGAACACGATCATGTCCGCGTCCTGCTCGATAGCGCCGGATTCGCGCAGGTCGGCCATCACCGGGCGCTTGTCGGTACGCGTTTCCAGCGAGCGGTTGAGCTGGGACAGCGCGATCACCGGCACGTTCAGCTCCTTGGCCAGGCCCTTGAGCGAACGGCTGATCTCGGAAATCTCGGTGGCGCGGTTCTCGCTGTTGCCCGGCACGCTCATCAGCTGCAGGTAGTCGATCACCACCAGGCCAAGGTCGTGCTCGCGCTTGAGCCTGCGGCACTTGGAGCGCAGCACTTCCGGCGACACGCCCGGGGTGTCGTCGATGAAGATCTTGGTTTCCTTCAGCATGCGGATGGCGCCGGTGACGCGGCTCCAGTCCTCGTCCTCGAGCTGGCCGGTACGCAGGCGCGTGGCGTTGATGCGGCCGTTGGAGGAGATCAGGCGCATCGCCAGCTGCGAGGCCGACATTTCCATGGAGAACACCGCCACGCCCTTCTTCGACTTGATCGCCGCGTACTCGGCGATGTTCAGCGCGAAGGTGGTCTTGCCCATCGCCGGGCGCGCGGCCAGGATGATCAGGTCGGTCGGCTGCAGGCCGGCGGTCATCGCGTCGAAATCGTTGTAGCCGGTCGGCAGTCCGGTGATGTTGCCGCCGTTCTCGAAGCGATTGCGCAGTTCCTCGAACGCATCCTTCAGCGCGCCGGGCATGGCGACGAAGTCGGTACGCCCGCGCGCGCCCTGCTCGGCGATGGCGAACACCGATTTCTCCGCCGTCGCCAGCAGTTCGGTGCTGTCGCGGCCCTCGGGCTGGAAACCGTCGTTGACGATGTCGGTACCGACCTGGATCAGCTGCCGCAGCACCGCCTTGTCGCGGACGATTTCCGCATAGGCGCCGATGTTGGCCGCCGACGGCGTGGTGCTGGCCAGTTCGATCAGATAGGCGCCGTCGCCGACCTGCTCCAGCTTGCCCTGCGACTCGAACCACTCGCCCAGGGTCACCGCGTCGAACGGGCGGTCGCGCTCGGACAGCTCGCGGATGGCGCGGTAGATCAGCTGGTGGTCGCGGCGGTAGAAGTCCTTCTCGGTCAGCGCCTCGTTGACCCGGTCGAAGGCCTCCGGCGCCAGCATCAGGCCGCCCAGCACCGCCTGTTCGGCCTCGACCGAATGCGGCGGCACGCGCAGGCTGTCGATGCGCTGTTCGCCGCGCTCTGCGCGGTCGTTGCGGTCGGAACGGAAGCTGGGACGGGCGGACATGGAAACCTGCTACTGCGGAAAAGCCAGGCGCCCATGGTAGGCGGACGCCGGCTCTCGGTGTGGGGATAGTTCTGTGGACAACCTGTCCGCAGCCGGTGAATGTGGCCGCAGGGCCCGCGGCGCAAGGGCCGGGGCCGGAGCCGGCGCGAAATGCCCGGCGCCGGCTGCGGCGCCGGTGGACGCGATTATCGCCCGACAGCAGCCTTCAGCGCTGCCGGTGCGTCCCGACCCAGTCCAGGAAGCGGTCGACATAACCCTGCAGGAAGCGGCGGGTACCGTCGTTGGCCACGCTGCCGTCGGCCTCGATCAGCCCTTCCTTGTACTGCAGGAAGGCCTCGGGCTGGGCCATCACCGACAGGTTCACGAACACCAGCACGTTGCGCAGGTGCTGCTGGGCCATCGCCGTGCCGGCCGCGCCGGGCGAGGTGCCGATCACCGCGGCAGGCTTGCCGTCGAAGGCGCCATCGCCATAGGGGCGCGAGGCGGTGTCGATGGCGTTCTTGAGCACGCCGGGGATGGACCGGTTGTATTCGGCGGTGACGAACAGCACCGCGTCGGCCTGGCGGATCTCGTTCTTCAGGCGCGTGCCCTGCGCCGGGAAGTCGCTGTCGCGGTCCTGGTTGTAGAGCGGGATGTCGTCGATGCGCAGGTAGTCGAACCGCGCGCGCTCGCCGGCCAGCTTCTCCAGGGCCAGCGCCAGCCGGCGGTTGTGCGACTCCTTGCGCAGACTGCCGACGAACACGGCGATGCGATACGGTTCCATGGCGACCTCGCTGGGGATGGGTCCGGCTACGCTAGCCGGGCGCGCCTTCGCGGCCGGTGAAGGCCATGCGCCGTCAGCCGGCGTGGACCTGCGCCCGCTGCGCCTGCCAGTGCGCCTGCCAGGCCTGGAACATCAGCACGTTCCACAGGTGGGTGTGCCACTTGCGCTCGCCCCGGCCGAAGCGCTGCCACAGCGCCGAGACCGCGGCCTCCTCAAACACGCCGTCCTGGCGCAGCCGCCGCGGATCGAGCAGGTCGCCGGCCCAGTCCCGCAGGTCGCCGCGCAGCCACTGCGTCACCGGCGCGCCGAAGCCGCGCTTGCCGCGGAACACCATCGCATCGGGCAGGTAGCGCCGCAGCACCTGCTTGGGCAGGTACTTGCTGGTGCCCTCGCGCAGCTTCAGGTCCAGCGGCAGCGACCAGGCGAACTCGGCCACGTTCCAGTCCAGCAGCGGCGCGCGCGCCTCCAGGCTGGCCGCCATGCTGGTGCGGTCGACCTTGCACAGCAGGTCGTCGGCCAGGTAGGTGGTGAAGTCGGCCAGCATCATCGCGTCGGCCGGGCTGCCCTGCCCCTGCAGCGGGTCGGGCTGGCTGTAGAAGGTGGCCGGCTCGCGTGCGCCGCGTATCGCCGCGGCCGGGTCGCGCCAGCGCGAGATGCGGTTGCGGTAGACATCGCCGATGCCGCTGGCGCCGGTCTCGGCCAGCAGCGCGGCCAGGCCGCCGGCACGCGAAGCCTCGCCCTGGGCGCGGGCATGACGACCCAGCCAGCGCCGCAGCGGCGCCGGCACGCGCTGCAGCGCGCGCCAGTTGCGCAACGCGCGCTGGTAACGGGTATAGCCGAAGAACAGTTCATCGCCGCCATCACCGGACAGGGCCACGGTGACGCCGCCCCGCGCCAGCCGCGCGACCAGCGCGGTGGGGACCTGCGAAGCATCGGCGAAGGGTTCATCGAACATCGCCGGCAACTGCGGTACCACCGCCAAGGCGTCGGCGCCGCTGACGTACAGTTCGGTGTGGTCGCAGCCCAGATGGTGGGCCACCTCTTTCGCCAGCGGCGCCTCATCGTGGTCCGAGTCCTCGAAGCCGATGCTGAAGCTGTGCACCGGCTGCGCGCTCTGCGCCTGCATCATCGAGGCGACGATGGCCGAATCGGTGCCGCCGGACAGGAATACGCCCACCGGCACGTCGGCCACCATGCGCAGCGCCACGGCGTGGCGCAGCTGCCGGTCCAGCGCATCGGTGGCCTCGGCCTCGCTGCCGGCGAACGGCGCGGCCAGGCAGGCGGCCATGCGCTCGCGCGCGTCCCAGTACGCCACCTGCGCCTGCCCGGGGTGGTGCGCGGCCGCACCAGCTGCCACCTGTGCCGCGTCCAGGTGCAGCACGCGGCCCGGCATCAGCTTGAAGGCGCCCTCGTGGATGCAGTGCGGCGCCGGAATGTAGTCCAGCCGCAGCAGCAGGGCCAGCGCGTCGCGGTCGATGCCGTTGTCGAACGCAGGATGGCGCCACAGCGCCTTCAGCTCGGAGCCGAACACCAGCGTATCGCCGGCCCAGCCGTAATACAGCGGCTTCTTGCCGACGCGGTCGCGGGCCAGCGACAGGCGCTGTTCGCGGCGGTCCCACAGGGCGATGGCGAACATGCCGTTGCAGCGCCGCAGCGCCGCCTCCAGCCCCCACTGCACGACCGCCGCCAGCAGCACCTCGGTATCGGAATGGCCACGGAAGCCATGGCCGAGCGATTCCAGCTCGGCGCGCAGTTCGGCGAAGTTGTAGATCTCGCCGTTGTAGGCCAGCCAGTAGCGGCCGTCGCTGGAGGCCATGGGCTGGTGGCCCAGCGGCGACAGGTCCAGGATGCTCAGCCGCCGGTGCGCCAGCGCCACGCCGGCGGCAGCATCCACCCACACACCGCGGTCATCCGGGCCGCGATGGGCCAGCGCATCGCCCATCGCGCCGGCCAGCGCCACCAGTTCCGCTTCCTGCAACCGCGCCTGCGATTGCAGGATTCCCGCCAGTCCACACATACCGATCGTTATCCACGCGCCAGCTCGGCTGCGGCGCTCACCACGTCATTGTCGCCCGGAAGCACCAGCAATGCGGCACCGGCCAGCGGCGTGTAGGTGTCCGCGCCGGTCACCCGGCGCAGCGGCACCGCGCCGAAGCCGGCCTCGGCCAGCGCGGTGATCACGCCCTCGCCCACGCCGGCGCTGTGCCGGCCCTCGTCGAGCACGATGATGCGCCTTGCGCCGCGGGCCTGCTCGGCGATATAAGCCGCGTTGAGCGGTACCAGCCAGCGCAGGTCCACCAGCCGCACCTTCCAGCCCTGCGCCGCCTCGATGACCCTGGCCGCGCGCAGGCCCATCGGCACGCCGTTGCCGTAGGTGAAGATCACCAGGTCGTCGTTGCCTTCGCCATAGACGCGGCCCTGGCCCAGCTCCAGCGCCTGCTCCGGCGCCGGGTACGGGAACAGCCACTGGCCGTCGCCGGCCTCGTGCAGGTCCTTGGTCATGTACAGCGCGATCGGCTCCAGGAACACGCATACGCGCCCGTCCACCTTCGACAGCGCCGCCAGCGTGCGCAGCATCATCGCCGCGTCGTCGCCGCGCGACGGGCAGCCGACCACCAGCCCGGGGATGTCGCGGATGGCGGCGATCGAGTTGTCGTTGTGGAAATGGCCGCCGAAGCCCTTCTGGTAGCCCAGCCCGGCGATGCGGATCAGCATCGGGTTGCGGTACTGGTCGTTGGAGAAGAACTGCAGCGAGCAGGCCTCGCCGCGCACCTGGTCGATGGCGTTGTGCAGGTAGGCCAGGTACTGGATCTCCGGGATCGGCAGCATGCCCATGTTGGCGAAGCCCTGGGCCATGCCCAGGATCATGGTCTCGTCCAGCAGGGTGTTGAACACGCGGCGCGGGCCGAACGCCTTGTGCAGGCCCTTGGTCACCGTATAGACGCCGCCCTTCTGCGCCACGTCCTCGCCGAACAGCAGGGTGTCCGGGTATTTGCAGAACAGCTCGTGCAGGCCCTGGTTGATCTGGATCGCCAGGTGCCGCGGCGGCAGGTTCTCCGGCAGCGCCGCCTCGCTGCCGAACACGTCCAGGCGGCGTTGCCCGTAGTCGGCACGGGTCGCCTCGGCGTGCACCTTGTCCGGGGTGTACGGCGCCAGCGGCGCCATCACGTCCTTCAAAGCCGTCAGGCGCGGACGCTTGTCCGCGTCCTCGGCGGCTTCGAAGCAGCGCGCGCGGGTGCTCTCGTACAGGGCCAGCACCTCCCCGGCGCTCATCAGCCCGGACTCGACCGCGATCTGCGCCGACCTCAACAGCGGGTCGCCCGCCTCCACCGCGCACAGTTCCTCCAGCGCGCGCCACTCGATCTCGAAGTCGGTGCCGGCGTGGCCCATGATGCGGGTGGTGCGCAGGTGCAGGAAGGTCGGGCGGCGCGTGCGGCGGCAGTGCTCGACCGCGCGCTCCACGTCGGCGTAGCCGGCGGCCAGGTCCAGGCCGTCGGCGAAGAAGTAGTCCAGGTCCGGGCGGTTGCGGAAGCTCTCGGCGATCCAGCCGCCGGGCGTCTTCACCGAGATGCCGATGCCGTTGTCCTCGCACACGTACAGCACCGGCGCCGGCAGCTTCTGGTAGGCCGTCCACGAGGCGGCGTTGAACGCGGTCTGCGCGGTGGCATGGTTGGCCGAGGCGTCGCCGAAGGAGCAGATGGCGATGCTGTCCTCGGGCACCGGCAGGGACAGGCCGAGCCGCTTGCCGGCCTCGATGGCGATCGCCGTGCCCAGGGCCTTGGGCAGGTGCGAGGCGATGGTCGAGGTCTGCGGCAGCACCCACAACGGCTTGCTGCCCCACACCTTGTGGCGGCCGCCGCTGGCCGGGTCTTCCGCGCTGGCGGCGAAGCTCAGCGCCGAATCCATTATCGGGTCCATTCCCGGCAGCTTGCGGAAGCGCTCGGCCATGAAGCCGCCGGAGCGGTAGTGCAGGAACGCCGGATCGGTATGGCGGGCGGCGCGCGCCACCATCGCATTGCCCTCGTGCCCGGACGAGCCGATGGTGTAGAAGACCTTGTTCTGCACGCGCAGCACGCGCGCCATCAGGTCCAGGTGACGGCTGACCAGCTGCGATTCAAACAGTTCGCGGAATCCCTGCGCGTCCAGCCCGCTGCCCGGGAGCACCGGGGCCGCCTCCTGCGGCGCGCCGGCCGGCCCCTGCCCCAGCCCCTTCACGAATTCGATGAAATTGGTATCGCAGATCTCGGCGCGGTTCAGGCCCTTCATGCGGGCCGGGATGGGGTTGGGTACACGGGCGAACATCAGGCGGGACTCCACGGTGCAGGCAGGTTGGGAAAAAACGGATCAGGGTGACGCGGCGAAGTTGCGCAGCACCTCTGGTGGCGGATCGGGCATGGCCACGAAGCCGGGCCGGGCGCGCAGCGCCTGCAGCCAGCGGCCGATGGCCGGATAGGAAGACAGTTCGATGCCGCCATCGGCGGCGACCGCGGTATAGGCGTACAGCGCGATGTCGGCAATGCCGTAGCCCGGCCCGGTGAACCAGTCGTGCGTGGACAGGTGGCGCTCCATCACCGCCAGCGCCGCGTGTCCGCGCTCGCGCAGCCGCGGCAGCTCCTGTCGCCGCGGCGAATCCGGCGGCGTCCAGCCGCTGATGAAACGCGCCACCGCGATGTACGGCTCATGGCTGTACTGCTCGAAGAACATCCACGACAGCGCCTGCGCGCGCTGCCAGCCGTCGGCCGGCAGGAACGGCGTGCCCTCGGCCAGCCAGAACAGGATCGCGTTGGATTCGGCGAGCACGCGCCCGTCGTCGCGTTCGACCAGCGGCACCTTGCCGTTCGGGTTGAGCGCGAGGAAGGCCGGCGTGCGGGTCTGGCCGCTGGCGCTGTCCACCTCGATCCAGCGGTAACGCGTGCCCAGCTGCTCCAGCAACAAACGGACCTTGTGGCAGTTGCCCGAAGTGGACATGCCATACACCGTCAACGCAGCACCTGGATTGCTCAACGACACGCTTCCCCACGCCGCCGGAGGGCGCGCGATCCGACCATATGACCGGAACCGGGGGCATTTGGTAAAGCTGCGACCGCAGCAAAAGAAGCACGGAAAGGCGCCATCCGGCGCGCTGGCGAGGGCGCCGGCCCACATCGACCATCACGACGGATGCGCAAGCGGCTCCACGCTTCGATGGATGCGCCTGAAACGATGCCTCAGCGTCGGGCCATCCACGCCTGCCGCGACTGTCCCCATACCTCGACGTCGACCTCATGCGGCGGCGGCAGGCGCGTCGTGCGCAGCACCTGCGAACCGAGCTTGCGCGCGACCGCCTGCGAGTTGACGTTGCCCGGCGCGATGGTGTGGATCACCTCATCCCAGCCCAGCGCATCGAAGGCCCAGTCGATGGCCGCGCGCGCGGCTTCGGGCGCATAGCCGCGTCCCCAACTTGCCGACGCGATGCTCCAGCCGACCTCCGGCCCCGGCCAGCCATGCGGCTGCCATGGCCCGACCCGGCCCACCCAGCGCCCACTGTCCTTCTCGATCACCGAGAACATCGAGTACCCCAGCAGCTGCCAGCTGCCGGTCAACGTGGCCAGGCTGCGCCAGGCCACCGACGGTGCCTGCACGCCCCCCAGGTGCTCCATCGCCAGTGGATCGGCGCAGAACGCGGCGAAGGCATCGAAATCCTCCGCCGACGTCGGCCGCAGCAGCAGCCGTTCGGTCTCCACCCGCAGGTCGAAAATGCTCATCGCGCATCCACTCCGTGTTCCGACCCATGGATCGCCGGAGCCAGGACGGCCACTCCCCGGCATCCGCATCCGGCCCCTGCCGGCATATCAGGCACGCATGCGCCCGCTGATGGCGCCATAAGCCAGGCGCACGGTCTCGAAGCCATGCTTGTGTTCCAGGCGGCGGACGATGAAATGCCCGCGCGCCATGTCCTGGTAGTAACCGGTGAACATGGTGTTCAAGGTGGCGCCGGCCACCGCGCCGATCACCGGCACGGCCTGGGCCGCGAACTTCTCCGACACCACCACGCCGAAGCGGGCGGCAACCTTCTCCACGATCCGCGCCAGCCACTTGCCGGCCTCTTTCGGCCCCAGGCCCAGCACCAGACCATGGCTGCCGCTGAGCGTGGTGCCGGCCAGTTCCGCCGACAGATGCCGCATCAGCTCGGTGGTGAAGCCGCGTGCCAGGTAGTAGCCGGTCTCGCTGGCGTCGTCGCCGCTCGAATTGCCGCCCAGCGCGAACACCTCCAGGCAGGCCTGGCGGGTAGCGAAATCGTCCAGGTCGAAACCTTCGCTGCGGGCGATGTCGGCCACCGCGCGCATGATGATGGTCGTGGACAGCGGCAGTTCGATCGCCAGCGCCGGCAACCCGCCGGCGCCGCCCAGTGCCCCGGAGGCGGCGGCGGCCAGCCTGTGCAGGCGCGGCGAGGCCGGCTTGCCGGGCTGCTTCCGGTCCATGCTCCACAACGCGGCCTGCGCGGCCTTGTAGAGCGCGGCCTCGGTCGCGCCCTGGATGCGCCTGGAGATGCCGGCGGGCAGCCTGCGCACGGCGAACTCCAGCGGCGAGCCGACCAGGTTGGCCATGCGCGCGCTGAGCGTCGGCGCTTCCAGCAGCGCCACCGCGCGCCGCAGGTCGGCCATGTCCTGCGGGCAATCGGCCAGCGTCGGCGCCAGCTCTCCCATCGCGCTCAGGCCGGTTCCGGCACGCCCGGCAACCCGGCCAGCGCGCCCATGTACTGGCGGTAGTGGCGCAGCTCGGCGATCGAGTCGTGCACATCGCTCAACGCGGTGTGGCTGGAGTTCTTGCCCACGCCGGAAGCGATCGCCGGCGCCCAGCGCCGGGCCAGTTCCTTGACCGTGGACACGTCCAGGTTGCGGTAATGGAAATAGCGCTCCAGGCGCGGCATCTGCCGGTGCAGGAAGCGGCGGTCCTGGCAGATGGAGTTGCCGCACATCGGCGAGGCGCCGGCCTTGATCCAGTCCTGCAGGAAGGCGATGGTCCGCGCTTCGGCCTGGCCCAGGCTGATGTCGCTTTCGACCACGCGCTGCCACAGGCCGGACCGGCGGTGCTGGTTGCGGTTCCACTCGTCCATCGCCTCCAGCGCCGCCAGCGGATGGGCGATGGCGAACTCGGGGCCTTCGGCCAGCACGTTGAGCTGGGCATCAGTGACCACGGTGGCGATCTCGATGATCGAATCGTTGTCCGTGTCCAGCCCGGTCATTTCCAGATCGATCCAGATCAACCGGTCGTTGCCTGTGCTGTTGTCCGTCATGTAGCGCCTCTTGCAGGGGCCGGCGGCAACGTCGCCGGCGGGATATCGGGCCTTCATGATACGCCGCGCGTGGTCAGCCGCCGTCGTCGGGCAGCAGCGGCCGGCCGCGCTTGGCGCGGAAGTAGTTGGTCAGGCGCAGGCCCGCTTCGCGCGCCAGCACGCCGCCGGCGACCTGGACGCGATGGTTGTGGCGCGCATCGCCCAGCAGGTCGAACACGCTGCCGCAGGCGCCGGTCTTGGGATCGGTGGCCGCGTACACCACGCGCGCCACCCGCGCGTGCACCAGCGCCATCGCGCACATCGCGCACGGCTCCAGCGTGACGTACAGCGTGCAGCCGACCAGCCGGTGGTTGCCGAGCCGCGCCCCGGCCTCGCGCATCGCCACGATCTCGGCATGCGCGCTGGGATCGTGGCGGGCGATGTTGAGGTTCCAGCCCTCGCCCAGCGCCTGGCCGTCGGCCCCGACCAGCACCGCGCCCACCGGAATCTCGTCGAACTCGCGCTGCGCGCGCTCGGCCAGCGCCAGCGCATGGCGCATCCAGCGCACATCGGTTTCCGGGTCGTGCCCGGCCGCGGCCGCGTTCATCGCGCGCCTGCCGATGCGGACGGCGCGCCGGCATGGCGCAGGTGCACCAGCGGATACGGCCGCCCCTGCCCGTCGAGCGGCGAACGCCCGGTCTCGACGAAGCCCAGCCGCGCATAGAACGCCATTGCCTGCGCGTTCTGCGCGTTGACGTCGGTGCCCAGGCGCGGATGCCCGCGCAATGCCTGCTGCACCAGCAGGCGCCCCAGCCCGCGGCCGTGATGCGCCGGGTCGACGAACAGCGCCTCCATGTGGCCGTCCACGACCAGCATGAAGGCCATCGGCACGTCGTCGGCGTCCACCGCCAGCAGCAGCGGCGCATGGGGCAGGAAACCGCAGACTTCGGCATCGATGGCCTGGCGGTCGGCGGCGGCGAGGAAGTGGTGGGTGGCATCGACGGCGCAGCGCCAGATATCGATGATGCGGGCGCCGTCTTGCGGGCGCGATGGACGCAGTGTCGGCATGGCTCGGAGTCCGGAAGAGTCCCGGGAACGCACCCGGCGCGGCAGGCGCCCGGGCCGCCAGGATGGCGGGCAGAGTGGGATTCGAACCCACGGAAGGTTTGACCCTTCGCCGGTTTTCAAGACCGGTGCCTTAAACCGCTCGGCCATCTGCCCGTGACTGTCGCACCGATGCCTGCGCACCGGCCAGGGGCGCGCATTCTCGCACGCCGCCGCCGATCCTGCTCAACCGGCCTCGATCGCCAGCGCGCCCATGGTGGAGGCGCGGATCTTCTCCTTGGCACGCTCGCAGGCGCCGCCGCAATCCAGGCGCGAAGCCTCCAGCTCCGCCGGCAGGTGCTCGGCCAGGAAGTCGATGAACACCCGCACCGCCGGCAGCAGGCCGCGGCGCGAGGCGAACACCGCATGGCAGATGCCCTGCGGCAGCGACCAGTCCGGCAGCACCACTTCCAGCTCGCCGTTGCGCACCGCTTCGGCGCAGACCGTTTCCGGCAGCATGGTGATGCCGAAGCCGTCCTTGACCATGCTCTGCAGCAGCGGGAAATCGAACCCGGCCACGCGCGGCTGCAGGTCCACGCGGCTGACCACGCCGCCCGGGCCGTGCAGTTCCCAGCGCTGCCGCGCCTCGTCCTCGCTGATGCTCAGAGTGACATGCTGGGCCAGGTCGTCCGGCGTCTTCGGGCGGCCGGCACGGTCCAGGTATTTCGGACTGGCCACCAGCAGTTCCTGCACCTGGCCGAAGCTGCGCATCACCAGGCTGCCGTCGTCGTCCAGCCGCGACCGCACCCGCAGCGCCACGTCGTAGCCCTCGTTGATGATGTCCACGCGGCGGTTGCTGATGTTCAGCTGCAGGCGCACCTTCGGGTACTGCTCGAGGAACTTCGGCAGCAGCTTGGGCAACTGCATCTGCGCCAGCGACACCGGTACGCTGGCGCGCACCAGACCACGCGGCTCGGCGCTGAGGCGGTCCACCACCTCGCGCGCGGCCTGCGCCTCGGCCAGCATGGTCTGCGCATGGCGGTGCACGCTCATGCCCACGTCGGTCACCGCGAAGCGACGGGTCGAACGCTGCAGCAGGCGCACGCCCAGGTCGGTTTCCAGCTGGCTGATGCGCCGGCTCAGGCGCGATTTGGGGATGCCCAGCGCGCGCTCGGCGGCGGCGAAGCCGCCATGGTCCACCACCATCGCGAAGTAGTAGAGGTCGTTGAGGTCCTGCATGGATTGATCCCACAACTGGAACGAATCGGTAAATTCAACCACCTTTGTCCTGATTTTACAAATCAGGCCGCGATCGGTCCGATATGCCGCGCACCGTCCGCGACAGTGCTTCGTCCGGATGGCTCCAGCGGGGCGTTGCCCCGCTCTACAGGACGGCAAGGGCGGGCCTGCAAACGAAAGGCCCGCATCGCTGCGGGCCTTTCAGACAGACGAAGATGACGGCCAGCCTCAGCCGATCCGCTCCACCCCGCCCATGTATGCGCGCAGCGCCTCGGGCACGGTGATCGAGCCATCGGCGTTCTGGTAGTTCTCCATCACCGCGATCATCGCCCGGCCCACCGCCACGCCCGAACCATTGAGCGTATGCGCCAGTTCCGGCTTGCCGGTGGCGGGATTACGCCAGCGCGCCTGCATGCGCCGGGCCTGGAAGTCGCCGCAGTTCGAGCACGAGGAAATCTCGCGGTAGGTCTGCTGCGAGGGCAGCCACACTTCCAGGTCGTAGGTCTTGATCGCCGAGAAGCCCATGTCGCCGGTGCACAGCAGCATGCGCCGGTACGGCAGGCCCAGTTTCTGCAGCACGGTCTCGGCGCAGGCGGTCATGCGCTGGTGCTCGGCGTCGCTTTCCTCCGGGCGGCACACCGACACCAGTTCCACCTTCTCGAACTGGTGCTGGCGGATCATGCCGCGCACGTCGCGGCCGCCGCTGCCGGCTTCGGAACGGAAGCACATCGAGTGGGCGGTCATGCGCAGCGGCAGGCGCTCGGCCTCGACGATCTCGTCGCGGACGATGTTGGTCAGCGGCACTTCCGAGGTCGGGATCAGGTAGCGCGTGGCATCGCCCAGCGCGGTCCTGAACAGGTCTTCCTCGAACTTGGGCAGCTGGCCGGTGCCGCGCAGCGAATCGGCGTTGACCAGCACCGGCACGTTGGTTTCCTCGTAGCCGTGCGCGTTGACGTGCAGGTCCAGCATGAACTGGCCCAGCGCGCGGTGCAGGCGGGCGATGGGCCCGCGCAGCACGGTGAAGCGCGCGCCGGACAACTTGGCCGCGGTCTCGCCGTCCAGCCAGCCGTTGCGGGCACCGAGCTCGACGTGGTCGAGCACCGCGAAATCGAACGTGCGCGGCGTGCCCCAGCGCGACTGCTCGACGTTGTCGCTCTCGTCCCGGCCCCGCGGCACGTCGTCGGCCGGCAGGTTGGGAATACCCTGCGACAGCGTCTCGATCTGCGCGCGCAGTTCGTCCAGCTGCACTTCCGAGGCCTTCAGTTCGTCGGCGAAGCCGGCCACCTCGGCCATGATCGCCGACACATCCTCGCCCTTGGCCTTGGCCTGGCCGATCGCCTTGGAACGGCTGTTGCGCAGGCTCTGCAGCTCCTGCGTACGCACCTGGATGCGCTTGCGGTCGGCTTCCAGGGACTCGATCGCGGCCACGTCGAGTTCGTAGCCGCGCGTATCGCGCAGGCGTTGCGCCAGTTCGGCGGGCTGCTGTCGGAGAAGGGCGGGATCGAGCATGGGGCGGCACTGTAAACGGATACGGAACGCGATTATCGCCCGAACCGCGCCGCTCTGCCGCGCGCAGGTACCGTCCTGTGCCAGAATCCGGACGTTCCTTCCGGTCAAGCTCCCCGCCTGCGCTGCCCATGCCCGCTTCCCGCTCCGACCAGAACATCACCTTCCAGTTGCCGCGCAACGCTCTGAAGATCGCCGGCATCGCCTTCTGCGCCGGCCTGCTGCTGTTCGTGGCGGTGTGGTTGAACGCGCGCCGGCACAACGATTTCTACCGGGCCGACCCGGCGCAGCCGCAGGTCCAGGCCGACGAGGCCATGCCCCTGCCCGAACCGCTGCCCGCCGGCAGCGGCGCCAGCGACATGCCCGATGCGCGCCCGGAGGCGCCGGTCGAGGAAGCGCCGCAGGTGGTGGAGACCGCACCTGCGCCGCAACCCCTGCCCGAAACGCCGGTGGCCGCCGCACCCGCCACGCCCACCGCGCCCGCCCCCGTCGCAGCGGCGGGCGACCGCCCGGTGCCGCTGCCGGGGCAAAGCCCGCCTCCGGCCTACCCGCCGGCCGCGCTGCGGCGTGGCGAGAGCGGCACGGTGGTGGTGCGCGTGGACGTCGATGCCAGCGGCATGCCGCTGGACGCGAAGATCGTCCAGCGCAGCGGTTCGCGCGACCTGGACCGCGCGGCGCTGGATGCGGTGCGCGGCTGGCGTTTCCAGCCGGCACAGAGCAACGGCCAGCCGATGGTCGGCAGCCTGGAAATCCCCTTCGATTTCCAGCCGGCCCAGTAAGCTGAACGCAGCGTGCGCCATACGCTGAACTGCCGCGGACCCGCGGGCGGCGCATTGACGTCGCGCTGACACCCGGGCCGCGGCTGACGGGCCAGACTCCAGGCGTCACTGGACGCATAAGGAGCCTGACGATGAGTGCCACTCACGCCCATGAACTCAATGCCGCCGCGCAGAGCGGACAACCCAGCAGCCATTCCACTTCGCCCGTGCTGTGGATGGCCCTGCTGCTGGCGATCCTGGTCGGCGTACTTACCCTGATGTGGCGGCACGCCGAGCGGGCCCCCGCGGTTCCTGCCAGCGCGGAAACCACGCCGGTCGTCGCGGCGCCGACGATGGATGCGCCGGCAGCCATGCGTACTCCCGCCACCGCATCGCATGGCCCGCGCAAGCCGGCGGCCGTGGTCGGCGACCGCCAGGCGCGCCCGCTGGCCGGCAACCCCTCCCCCGCCTACCCGCCGGCCGCACTGCGCGCCGGGGTCGAGGGCAGCGTCGTGGCCAGCCTGCAGGTCGATGCGCAGGGCAAGGTCACCGACGCCAGCATCGTGTCGCACGACGGCGAACGCAGCCGCGACCTGGACCGCGCGGTGTTGGACACGCTGGGTAGCTGGAGGTTCGAGCCGGCACTGCGCAACGGCCGCGCCGTGGCCACCGTGGTGCGCGTCCCGGTGGATTTCCGCACCGGGCGCTGAGCGCGTCGCGATTGAACGAAACGAACGGACCGGCAGCGCCACGCTGCCGGTCCGTTGCATTTTTTTCCCCTGCCGTCAGGCGACCGTCAGCGCGAAACCCGCACCGCGCGCCAGCTGATCGTAGCCGGGGAAGGACGTCGCCACGTTGGCGACATCGTTGATCCGCACCTGCCCCTGGCTCAGCTGGCCGGCGATGGAGAACGCCATGGCGATGCGGTGGTCGCCATGGCTTTCGATGGTGCCGCTGCCGAGCACGCCCGGATGGATGGTGGCGCCGTCCTCGGTCTCGTCGATGCGCAGGCCCAGCGTGCGCAGGCCGGCAGCCATCGCCGCAAGGCGGTCGGATTCCTTCACCCGCAGCTCGGCCGCGCCGCGCACCACGGTCGGGCCTTCGGCCGCCGCGGCGGCGATGAACAGCGCGGGGAACTCGTCGATCATGTCCGGCACCACCTCCACCGGAATCTCCGCGCCCTTGAGCGGCGCATGGCGCACGACCAGGTCGGCCACCGGCTCGCCACCGTGTTCGGCCGGGTTCTCTTCCGTGATGTCCGCCCCCATCAGCCGCAGCGCGGCCAGCAGACCGGTGCGGCGCGGGTTCAGGCCCACCGAGCGCAGGCGCACCTGCGAGCCCGGGATGATGCTGGCGGCGACGATGAAGAACGCGGCCGAGGAGAAATCCGCCGGCACCGCGATGTCGGCGGCATGCAGGCGCTGGCCGCCGCGCAGGCGCGCCCGGCCCGGCTCGAAATCGATCTCCACGCCGAAGGCGCGCAGCATGCGCTCGGTGTAGTCGCGGGTCGGGTGCGGCTCGACCACGGAAGTCTCGCCCTGCGCGTACAGGCCGGCCAGCAGCACCGCCGATTTCACCTGCGCGCTGGCCACCGGCAGTTCGTAATGGATGCCGTGCAGCGGCTGGCCGCCGTGGATGTGCAGCGGCGGCGTACCGTCGTCCTGCGTGTCGATGCGCGCGCCCATCTGCGCCAGCGGGCCGGTCACGCGGCGCATGGGGCGCTTGGTCAGCGACTCGTCGCCCACCAGGATCGTGTCGAACGGCTGCGCCGCGAGCAGGCCGGCGAGCAGGCGCATGCCGGTGCCGGCGTTGCCGCAATCGAGATCGCCGGTTGGCGCTTTCAGCCCATCCACGCCGACGCCATGCACGATGCGCCGCGACGGCGACGGGGTTTCGAAGCGCACGCCCATGCGCGCGAAGATCGCGGCGGTGGCGCGGGTATCTTCGCCCTCGAGGAAACCATCGATGCGCGATACGCCATCGGCCAGCGCGGCGAACATCACCGCCCGGTGCGACACCGACTTGTCGCCGGGAATATCGAGCGTGCCCTGCAGGGGCTGGCCTTTGCTTGCGATCCAGTGGGGCTGGGAGGTCATGCCGGGTCTCTCTGGTGAATCCCTTCTCCCGCCGGGAGAGGGTGCCCCAAGGGGCGGATGAGGATGCGACGGGGCTCAGCGTCGAGGTGTTGCGCCCCGGCCCCTGCGCTGGCGCAAGGGCGTTGGTAGAGCAGCGAACCGGTGGCCCGCCAACCGCCCCTCTGGCCGAGGGGCTTCAAATCACGGCACGGCGACCGGATAGGAACCGAGCACCTTGATCTGCGCCGAGTGCGCCTTGAGCTCGGCCAGCGCGGCCTGCATCGATGCGTCCTCGATGTGGCCGGCCAGGTCGATGAAGAAACCGTATTCCCACTTGGCCTGGTGCGAGGGCCGCGACTCGATGCGGTTCATGCTGATGCCATGGCGCGCGAACGGGCTGAGCACGTCGAACAGCGCGCCGGGCTTGTCGTGGATGAAGACCAGCACCGAGGTGCGGTCGTGGCCCGAAGACGGGAAGAACTGGCGGCCGATCACCAGGAAGCGCGTGGTGTTGTCCGCATCGTTCTGGATCGGCTTGGTCACCACTTTCTTCAGGCCGTAGACATGGCCGGCACTCTCGCCACCGATGGCCGCCGCGTCGTCGGCGTTGCGCGCGCGGCGCGCGCCTTCGGCATTGCTGGATACCGGCACCTTCTCCGCCTTGGGCAGGTTGGCGCGCAGCCATGCCGAGGTCTGCATGAACGACTGCGGGTGCGCATAGACGCGCTCGATGTCCTCCAGCCGGCCGCTGCGCGACATCAGGAACTGCTGCACGCGCAGTTCCACTTCGCCGCAGATCTTGAGGTTGGAGGTCAGGAACATGTCCAGGGTGATCTGGATCGTGCCCTGCCCCGAGTTCTCCACCGGCACCACGCCGAAATCAGCGTTGCCGGCCTCCACTTCCTGGAATACTTCCTCGATGCTGGCCAGCGGCAGGCCCAGCGCCGAGCGGCCGAAATGCTTGAGCACGGCCTGTTGGCTGAAGGTGCCTTCCGGGCCGAGATAGCCGATCTTCAGCGGCTCCTGCTGCGCCAGGCAGGCCGACATGATCTCGCGGAACACGTGCACCAGCAGTTCGTCCGAGAGCGGGCCCTCGTTGCGGTCGACCACCATGCGCAGCACCTGCGCCTCGCGCTCGGGGCGGTAATAGTCGACGGCGGCGGCGAGCTTGCCCTTGGCCTTGCCGACCTGGTGGGCGAACTGCGCACGCTCGGCGATCAGCGACTGGATGCTGCGGTCGATCTGGTCGATCTTGGCGCGCACGTCGGCCAGTACCGGCTTGGCCACGGCGATGCCCGTTTCCTTGGCAGCGGCCTTCTTCGCGGGCGCCGGCTTCGCCTTGCTGGTGGTCTTGGGTGGCTTGGATGCCATGGTTCTCGTCTGCCTGTTGCGTGCCGGCGCGATGCGCGCGGCGGGATGTGCGGATCAGCCGTTGCGCTGCTGGAAGTCGTGCATGAACGCCGCCAGCGCCTGCGCGCCTTCCAGCGGCATGGCGTTGTACAGCGAGGCGCGGATGCCGCCGACCGCCTTGTGGCCCTTGAGCGCGATCAGCCCCGCGGCCTTGGCATCAGCGACGAAGCGTGCGTCCAGTTCGGCGCTGGGCAGGAAGAACGGGATGTTCATCCGCGAACGCACCCCCGGCGCCACTTCGTTGCGGTAGAAGCCACCGGAACCGTCGATGGCCGCATAGACCAGCGAGGCCTTGGCCGCGTTGCGGCGGGCGAACTCGGCGGTGCCGCCCTGCGCCAGCATCCACTGCACGGTCAGGCCGAGCAGGTACCAGTTCCAGGTCGGCGGGGTGTTGAGCATGGAATCGCGCGCGGCGTGCGAGCGGTAATCGAAGATGTCCGCACGCGGCTGGCCGGCGCGTTCGAGCAGGTCGCGGCGGACGATGACCACCGCGATGCCGACCGGACCGAGGTTCTTCTGCGCGCCGGCGTAGATGACGCCATAACGCGAAACGTCGATCGGCTCGGAAGCGATGGAAGAACTGAAATCGGCCACCAGCGGCACCGCGCCCACGTCCGGCACCTCTCGGAACTCGACGCCGTGGATGGTCTCGTTGGCGGTGATGTGCACGTAGGCCGCATCATCGGAAAGCTGCCACTGCGCGCGCGCGGGAATGTCGCGGAAGCCGCCGGCCTCGCCGTCGGCGGCGATGTTCACCTCCACGTAGGGCTGCGCCTGCTTGACCGCCGTCTTGCCCCAGTGGCCGCTGACCACGTAGTCCACGCGCTGCCCGGGCGCGGCGAGGTTCAACGGCAGCAGGGCCTGCTGCGTGGTCGCGCCACCGGCCAGGAACAGCACCGCGTAGTCATCGGGAATGCCGACCAGGGTACGCAGGTCGGCTTCAGCCTGCGCCGCCACCGCCATGAAATCAGCGCTGCGGTGGCTGATCTCGACGATGGACGCGCCCACGCCGTTCCATTCCAACATCTCCGCCTGCGCCTGGCGCAGGACCGATTCCGGCAGGGTCGCGGGGCCGGCACTGAAGTTGAACGCGCGCGTCATGTCACACCTGTCCAAGGGGAACCCCAAGTATGCCGCAGCGCAACAGGCTTTGGGGGCACAGGAAAAGTTGCATCTGCAGCCAATCCGCACGGGGTGCCACCGGGTGCCCGGAAGGCGGTTCCACCGGGAGGCGGAAGGAAGGTCAGCGGGCGCCGAACAGCAACAGCGCGCTGATCGCACCGCCCAGCAGCAGCGCGCTGAGCAGCAGCCACGGCCAGCGCCGCGCGCGCGTCGGCCGGAGTTCGTCCGCGCCCGGCTCCTGCTCCGCGCCGGAAGCGTCGGCCGTGGCGGAGAACGCGGCCGAATGGGCATCCAGCGGCACTTCGAGCACGAAGCGCTGGTTGCCTTCGAACACCACCTGGTCGCCGCCCTGCAGCCAGCAGTGCCGGACCGCGACGCCGTTGACCCGGCATCCTTCCGGCGAACCGAGGTCGCGCAGCAATACCCGGTCGCCGTGGCGCTCGAACCGCGCCTGCCGTTCGGGGAAAACCGGATCGTCGATCACCACGTCCGCCGCGCCGTCGCGGCCGATGGTGCGGGGGCGGTCGAGCGGGTAACAGCGCCCATGGTGGCGGCCGCCGACGCCGCGCAGCAGCACGCGCAGGTCCTCGCCGTCATCGCCGGTTGCCGCCGGCGGCTGCGCGACGGGGTCGCACTCCCCGCGCAGCAGCATCTCCACGCCATCGGCGTAGACCGAGTCGCCGGCGCGCAGCAATGCCATGCGCCGCACCGGGCGGCCGTTGACATGGATGCCGCGGCTGCCGCTGGCCACCTGCAGCCAGACCCCGCGTTCGTCGGTGCAGAAGCGCGCCAGCAGCAACGGGCCGACGCTGTCGTCGCCCAGCCGGACCTGCCCGCTGGCATCGCGGACGATGCGCTGCACCCCCGGCGCTAGGGGCTGATCGGGCTGCTGGCGATTGCTGAAATGGACTTGCAGAGTGCGCACCGGCGGCAGCCTAGCAGGTTGGCAGGACATGCAGAAGGTGGTCGCGGGACTTGGACTGCGCGGCGCGTGTCCGCACAATGCCGCACCCTTGTTCCACGCCAGCCCGCCAGGAGCTTCCCATGTCCACCATCGACATCCGCCACGCCCACAACCTGTCCGACGAAAGCGCCCGCGAAGCCATCGCCGAGGTCGCCCGCAAGCTGCAGGAGCGCTTCGACGTCAACGCCCGTTGGGAAGGCACCAATCTGCATTTCGCCCGTTCCGGCGTCGATGGCGTGATCGAGATGCTGCCCGGCGCGGTGCGGGTGAAGGCCGAACTCGGCTTCCTGCTGTCGGCGATGAAGGGCATGGTCGAATCGGAAATCCAGCGGGTGCTGGCCGAAAAACTGGGCTGAACGAAGCCGCGCGGATGCCGGGCGCCATCACGCCGCGCAGGCATCGCCGCCGCTACGGTATTCCCTGTCGCCCGCACAGAGGAACGCCGCCATGAATACCCACGAACACCACGATGCCGGCCGCGACCCCGGCGCGGGCCCCCCCGGGCGCCGCGCCCGCCCCCGGCGCCCCCGCCCCCGCGCCGCGCCGCCGGGGTG